>USPI01000001.1 GCA_900556535.1 uncultured Eubacteriales bacterium
CGGAGCCTTAATTTTTTTCTCAGAGCATTAGATTTTGCGTTTTTCGAGTGTTTTTACTATATGAAGGCAATCCCGTTTTCAATGAACCTTGAAAATCGCATAGCGGCGCCCTCTCGTTCCTCTGGCGGCAAGCGGCTATCCATTTGGTTTGGCAGGCCAAAGCCAAGAGCACATAAATACGGACGGCAACCGTATGCGCGATGATCCGCCAGGGGCAATAATGATACTTCCGTAATTCGCGGCCCGGCCATAATGAAGGCGGGGGGATGAGACTTCCATGGACCCGTTCGCCACGGGCGGAGGTGTGCCGCAAAAAGAATGCTGTAATTAACTCTGGTTGCAAGTGTAATATAGTGAGCTTGTGAGTTGATGGAATGTTAACTTGGCTGGGAGTCATGTATTTGAAACTAGCAGAACGGCGCATTTATTACCAGAGAATCGGAGGGTTGAATATATCATGAAAGGATAAATGCGCATATGGAAAAACTGATTACACGAAAAGAAGCTGCCAAGATTTTGGGGATTAGTATTGCCACGCTGGATGCAGCCAGACAAAACGGCTTGATTTCCTACGTCCAGTATGTTCCAAATGGGTGCGTGTATTTTACAGATGCAGCGCTTCAGGAATATGTTGCCAAATGCACAAAGAGGGCAAAACCTGCCGATAACAACTTGACATACCGCAAGCAGCACCGTCCCAAAAAGAAATAGCTTGCTCATCCTCACAAATTCGGCAGCTGATACCAACATTTAGGGAGGTGAAAGAATGGCAAGAAAGAAAAAAGAGATACCCAAGTATGGCACTGTGGTGCTAAAGGGGGTCGAATATTACAGAACACGAATTGAAGATGCCGATGGCAGACGAGTCGCCCTTTACGCAAGGACTCCGGAAGAACTTCTTGAAAAAGTGGAAGAAGCACAGCGCCAAATTGAGGATGCGGTTTTCCGTAGAACAACACCGACTGTGGCCGAGTATTGTGAACGTTGGCTCACCATGCAATCTGCAAGAATACGGCCAACAACCCTTATAGACTATACTTCAAAGGTCAAAAACTATATCATTGAACCGCTGGGCCATAAATATATGGCAGAAGTCTCTTCAGATGATATCAAGCTTGCGATGGTGAATGTCTCCTCAAAATCATGCTCAGTATATCGCTCGGTTCAGATGCTGTACAAGTGCATTTTCCATTCTGCAGTAGAAAGCAAAATCATCGATTCCTGCCCCTGTGAAACTCTTTCTTCCAAAGGAGGAAAGCCGCAGAATGAACGAGAGGCACTTACAGACGAACAGGTTGATAAACTTCTCGTTGCCATCAAGGGGCTTCCTCCGTATGTGTTTGTAATGATTGGTCTGTATGCTGGCTTGCGGCGGGAAGAAATCTTGGCGTTAAAATGGGACTGTGTGTTTCTTGATGCCGAAGCACCGTACCTTTCCGTGCAAAGAGCATGGCATTCGGAACATAATCGACCCGTTATCTCGTCCGATCTGAAAACAAAATCTGCAAGGCGGGACATTCCGCTACCTTCAGTTCTAACGGAGTGCCTACGGGAAGCAAAAGAGGTTGCAACTTCAGAATATGTTGTTGCCAATCGTGATGGAGGTCCGCTGTCATATACGCAGTTCAAGCGAGTATGGCAGTATATCGTCACAAGATCAACAAAGGAGCGTACCTATGTCCGGTATATCAATGGGCAGAAAATTCAGCACACGGTAACGCCGAAGTTGGGAGAAAAAGCAGCGCATAATGGAAATGTGGTGTACACCCTTGATTTTCAGGTAACTCCACACCAGTTGCGCCACACATACATCACGAATTTGATTTACTCCGGCGCAGATCCGAAAACGGTTCAGTACCTGGCGGGGCATAAGCACAGCAAAATTACGATGGACATTTATGCTAAGGTGAAGTATAATAAGCCTAAAGAATTGTCCTCGGTTGTGAACAAAGCATTTGCGCCCAAAAAAGGTGCTACACCGAATAAGACGCGGAATGGGTGAACTCATGGGTTAACCGAGGCGCGAAAACCTAAAAAACCCAGTAAAATCAACGGTTTTCGCCCGTAAGACAGAAAGCAGTACGGCCTCAAAGCAGCCCGTCGCGCTCCTCAGTTCAGCAAGCGTTAAACTTTATCAAAATGCATCAAAGCCCCGGGAAATCAACGGTTTCCGGGGTTTTTACTTTTCACATGGTTTGAGGGGTTTTGAAGCGCTCCGGCTTGCTTTTATGAGTTAAATATGGGTTAATGGATGGGTGACCGTTTATTGTTATGCTTTGGTATATTACCAAACCGGCAAAATCCCCCGTGGTCAAACGGTCCGCTTTGTTGTAGAATATATAAAGCAAATCCTTGGGAGACATGATATGTACGATATAGCGATAATAGGCGGCGGGCCGGCAGGGCTTGCGGCGGGGCTCTATGGTGCAAGGGGCGGCATGGATACTGTGCTCCTTGAGAACATGCTGGTAGGAGGCCAGATAACAAAGACGACACAGGTGGATAACTATCCCGGCTTCCCGGACGGCATAGACGGCTTCGCCATAGGCACGAACATGCAGAAGCAGGCGGAGCGCTTTGGGCTGGAGATAAAGCGCACCGGCGTGGATTCCGTTGAGCTGGAGGGAGAGATAAAGCGGCTGCACTGCGGCAGGGAAGTGATTGAGGCCAAGGCCGTGATAATAGCCACTGGCGCCCACCCCAAAAAGCTGGGGCTTGACAGGGAAGAGAAGCTAACGGGAGCAGGAGTGTCGTATTGCGCTACCTGCGACGGCGCGTTCTTCCGCAACGCCACTGTCGCCGTGGCTGGCGGCGGCGATACTGCGGTATCAGACGCACTGTACCTTTCACGCTTCGCTAAGAAGGTGTATGTCATTCACCGGCGAGATAAGCTCAGGGCTGCCGAAACACTGCAGCGGGCGATGTTTACTACCCACAATATAGAATTTGTGGGCTGCAGCGTGATAATCGGGCTCATAGGCGAAGACGAGCTGGAGGGACTTACAGTAAAAAGCACACTGGATGGCAGCCAGAGGGAAATACCGGTTGAGGGCCTTTTCATAGCCGTGGGCGTTGAGCCGAACACCGAGCTTTTTGCAGATAAAGTCTCGACCGATGAAGCTGGGCGTATAATAACTGATAAGCACATGCAGACGGATATTTCCGGCGTGTACGCTGCGGGAGACGTGCGGGATACCCCGCTGCGTCAGGTGGTGACGGCGGCGGCTGACGGTGCTATAGCTGCAACGTCTGCCATAGAGCACATTATGAAGCAGGCTGAAAGGAAGTAAGACGTATGGCGAGAATGTTTGGAACAGACGGCGTGCGTGGGGTGGCAAACAAGGATCTTAGCTGCGAGCTGGCGCTGAAGATAGGCAAGGCGGGCGCATACGTGCTCACCAACGAAGTCCATCAGCCACGCATACTGCTTGGCAGGGATACGCGCCTTTCCGGCGACATGCTCTCCGCGGCGCTTACGGCGGGCATTTGTTCCGTAGGCGGCGATGTGATAGACGTGGGAGTGATACCCACACCGGCAATGGCGTATCTGGCCAGAGCATACGAAGCGGACGCTGCGGTAATGGTCAGCGCATCGCACAATACAATGGAATATAACGGAATAAAGTGGTTTGACGGCAAGGGCTTCAAGCTGTCCGACGGGCTGGAGGACGAGATAGAAAAGCTTATAAAGGAAGGTATGGACTTCGAGCTGCCTACCGGCGAGAATGTAGGCCACGTAATAATCGCCAAAAGGGCGGTGCAGGAGTACAAGGAATTTCTCAAGTCCACCGCAAGGAACCGCTTTGACGGGCTGACGGTGATGCTGGACTGTGCCAACGGAGCGGCGTCAGCGATAGCTTACGACGTATTCACAGAGCTTGGCGCAAAGGTTTATCCCAGGGCAGACGAGCCGGACGGCATAAACATAAACAACAAGTGCGGATCTACCCATCCTGAGAGACTGCAGGAGCTGGTGGCGGAATCGGACGCCGATGCGGGATTTGCCTTTGACGGCGATGCGGACCGGGTGATAGCAACTGACGAGCGCGGTAATATAGTGGACGGCGACCGGATAATGGGCATATGCGCTAAGGCGATGAAGGCTGAAGGAAGGCTGAAAAAGGATACGCTGGTAGTGACCGTCATGTCCAATATAGGTCTTAAGAAGCGCATGACTGAGCTTGGCATAAACGTTGCCGAAACAAAGGTGGGAGACAGGTACGTGCTGGAGGAGATGCTCAAGGAGGGCTATTCCATAGGCGGCGAGCAGTCGGGACACGTAATATTCCTTGATAAGAACACCACCGGCGACGGCATGCTGACGGCCATTCAGGTACTGGATGTTATGAAGTCTACAGGCAGGCGCATGTCTGCCCTTGCAAACGACATACCAATATACCCTCAGGTGCTGGTGAACGTCATAGTAGATAACGAAATAAAGCATCAGGCCATGGAGGACCAGGACCTTTGGCAGCGCATACGTGAGGTAGAGGGTAAGTTGGGCAGCAGCGGCCGCGTGCTTGTCCGCGCTTCCGGCACAGAGCCAATAATCCGTGTTATGCTGGAGGGGCAGAATACCGACGAAATAAGCGACTGTGCAATATATATAGTAAAGGTGCTGGAGCAGAAGTATAAAGGGAAAATCAGAGTATAAGCAAAGGTATTATACGAAAGAGCGGGGAAGTACCCCGCCCTTTTTATGTATGTTTTAGTTGCAGCCACAGCCACAGCTGTTGTTGCCGCAGCCACAGCCGTTGTTGCCACAGCCGTTGTCGCAGCCGCAGTTGTTAAAGCCGCCGCCGAGAATGAGCAGCAGTATGATGATCCACCAAATGTTGTCATAGCCACAGCCGTTGTTGCAGCCGTTGTCACAGCCGCAGCCACAACCATTATTGCCCCAGCCGAGGATCAGCAAGAGGATTATGATCCACCACCAACTATTGTTTCCCCAGTTACACATATTACACTGCCTCCTTTAATTTCGGGCGCTTAGCGCCGTTCTACGATATAGTACGCAAAATAGCCATTTTGTGTGCATATCAGCTTTTTTCAGGTTGAAGAAAAGGCAAGGCCGTGTTATTATTGAAAAAGCGAATAATAATTTTGGCAGTCCTGCCGAAAGGAGAAATATATAATGACAAACCTTACCATGGATAAGATAGTTGCACTGTGCAAAAACCGCGGCTTTGTGTATCCCGGCAGCGAGATATACGGCGGTCTTGCAAACTCCTGGGACTACGGCCCCCTCGGCGTTGAGTTCAAAAACAACGTCAAGAAGGCGTGGATGAAGAAGTTCGTGCAGGAAAGCCCGTATAACGTCGGACTTGACGCCGCCATCATCATGAACCCGCAGACCTGGGTCACCACCGGCCACGTCTCCAGCTTCTCCGACCCTCTGCTCGACTGCCGCGCCTGCAAAGCGCGCCACCGCGCCGACAAGCTCATCTCCGAGGAGCATCACGAGGTGAACGTTGATGCCATGAGCTTTGACGAAATGGACGAGTTTATCGCCTCTCACGAGGATATTATATGCCCGGTTTGCGGAAAGCACGACTTCACCCCCATCCGCAAACTCAACCTCATGTTCAAGACCGCCATCGGCGTTCCCGAGGACTCCAGCTCCACCTGCTACCTGCGTCCCGAGACCGCTCAGGGCATTTTCGTAAACTTCGCAAACATCCAGCGCACCACCCGCAGAAAGCTGCCCTTCGGCGTCTGCCAGGTCGGCAAGGCGTTCCGCAACGAGATCACCCCGGGCAACTTCACCTTCCGCACCCGCGAGTTCGAGCAGATGGAGTGCGAATTCTTCTGCAAGCCCGGCACCGACCTTGAGTGGTTTGCATACTGGAAGGACTTCTGCAAGAACTGGCTCGTCTCCCTCGGCATAAGCGAGGAGAACCTGCGTATGCGCGACCATGAGCCGGCAGAGCTTGCATTCTACTCCCGCGCCACCACCGACATCGAATACGCCTTCCCGTTCACCGATTGGGGCGAGCTGTGGGGCATTGCCGACCGCACCGATTACGACCTCGGCCGTCATCAGGAGGCCTCCGGCAAGGACCTGACCTACTTCGATCAGGACGCAAACGAGCACTACATCCCCTACGTCATCGAGCCCTCCCTCGGCTGCGACCGCGTCGCGCTTGCATTCCTGTGCGAGGCATATGACGAGGAGGTCGTCGGTCAGGACAAGAAGGGCAACGACGACGTTCGCACCGTTCTGCACCTGCACCCGGCACTTGCGCCGTTTAAGTGCGCTATACTGCCTCTGAGCAAGAAGGAGATCCTCACCGGCCCCGCAATGGAGCTTTACGCCGAGCTGAGCAAGGACTTCATGGTCGATTACGACGAGACCGGCTCCATCGGCAAGCGCTACCGCCGCGAGGATGAGATAGGCACTCCCTTCTGCATCACCTTTGACTTCAACACCGTCGGCACCGAGACCGATGAGGCCGACCACTGCGTCACCATCCGCGAGCGCGACACCATGCAGCAGGTACGCATCCCCATCAGCGAGGTCAGAGATTATATCGCCGAGAGAGTGAAATTCTAAGGTGCAGCCATGACCGGCACTAAAGAAAAGTTTTTTCTGTTCGGCACGGACGCGGGCGTCTGTGCCGGACGCGCTCAAAAGATCGGCTTTTACGTCTGGAATTTCGGTATGCTCATCATGTCGGCAGCGGGGATATGCACCCTCACGCTGATGCTCGGAGTCGGAAACGCAGGCAAGCCGCTTTTCTTCGATTACCTCAGGCATCCCTTGGTATTCTTCCTGAATTTCCTGCCGATCTTCCTGTTTGAGCTTTTAATTTACTGCCTTGTTAACAGGTCTTGGATAGCGTTTCTCGTAAGCAGCCTCGTATTTGTCACGGCAGGCGTGGGAAACTACTTTAAGCTCATGTTCCGCGATGATCCCTTCATGTTTTCGGACATATCGGCGATACATACGGCGCTGGGCGTATCCTCGAACTACAACATCACGCTCACAAAGCGAATTGTCATCTGCCTTGTCTGCGTCATTATCGGCACGCTGCTGCTGTTTTTCCTCGTGCGCGGGAGCATCGGTGGCAGAGCGCGGGCGATCACGGCGCTTGCCGTTATCCTGAGCATATGGCCGCTGTGGAAAACCGTTTACACAAGCTCGGATATCTACGACGTCAAAACGGAAAACTTTGAGCACGCAAACCGCTGGACAGCCAACGACGTATACTGCTCGAAGGGCTTTGTCTATCCGTTCATCTATAGCATCCGCTCGACGATGGATCTCCCGCCCGACGGCTATGACGAGACCGCAGCCGAGGCTGCGCTTGCCGCGTATTCCGATTCGGATATTCCAAAGGATAAGCGGGTCAACATAGTCGCCCTTCAGCTTGAGGCCTTCAGCGATTTTACGCTGCTGGGGCTCGATGGCATCGAGGATATTTACGCGCCTTATCACGAGCTTGAGCGCGAAAGCTACGCAGGAGACCTCGTGACGAATATTTTCGGCGGCGGCACTATCGACACCGAAAGGTGCTTCCTCACGGGCTATACGCAGCTTAAGGATTACAGGCAGGACACCAACTCCTATGTCTGGTATCTGCGCGAGCAGGGCTACACCGCCAACGGCAGCCACCCCTGCCTAAGAGGCTTTTACAACCGCTATAACGTCAACCGTTATCTCGGCTTTGAGGACTATCTCTTCACCGAGCAGTACTACGAAAAATACTCCTATCCCTTCGCTTTGGATAACAATCTCTTCCCCGAGATACTGGAGCATTTTAAATCCGACGTCGCGTCCGGCAAGGATGTTTTTTCGTTTAACGTCACCTATCAGGGTCACGGTCCGTATTATTCCGAGGGTCTTGCATACGACGAGCCGTTTTGGAACGGCGATGTTTCCGACTACAGCTACTATGTCGTGAACAATTACCTCGGCTCGGTAAAGGATACGATAGAGCGGCTGTGCCGGCTTAAGGACGAACTTGAGGCCATGCAGGAGCCCGTTGTGCTCCTCGTCTACGGCGACCATATGCCTTGGCTCGGCGATAATAACACTGCGTACACGGAGCTCGGCGTAAGCCTTGACACGTCGACCCTCGACGGCTTTTTGAACTACTACTCCACGCGCTATCTCATGTGGGCAAACAGCGCCGCCAAGTCCGTAACCGGCAATGATTTCGTCGGAGAAGGTCCCATGATAAGCCCCTGCTACCTCATGAGCGAGCTCTTTGCGCAGCTCGGCTGGGAGGGACCTGCCTATATGAAATTCATGAACGATATCCAAAAGGATCTCCCCGTCATCAACACCAACGGATATTATATTCTTGACGGTCAGGTGGTCAATTCCCTCAGCGGCACTCTGCTTGATGAGAATAATGCCGTCAACGCGGAGCAGTACTATATGCGCCGCAGCTTCATGTATCGGGAGGTGGCCTCATGACTGCCGGAGAAAGCTTTGTAAAGGCCATAAAGCCCGTCGGCTGCGCGGTGTTTCTCATTATTTTCGTCGTGTTTCTCGTATTTTGCTTCACGGCGAAGGCACCGCTGGGCGATGACTACTCCTGCCCGCAGACGACGGTATACTATTCCGAGCACCTTGACGAGTTCGAGCAGGAGCTCAAGACAAATCTCCTGCCCAAGATAGACGGCATTGAGGACTGCCGCATTGAGGGCGACAAGATACTCATCGTCATTGACGGCGAGCATTTTGACTCGTCATCGGCAATAATTACCCACTATTACGGCAATAGTTTATTTGACATACAAAAATCAGAGAAATGAGTGATCAAAAATGAAAGACGGATTTATCAAAGTTGCGGCTGCGTCTCCGATGATAAAGGTCGCCGACGCAAGCTATAATGCCGGCAAGGTCATCGAGTGCATGAAAAAAGCCTCCGATGAAGGCGTCAAGGTGCTCGTTTTCCCGGAGCTGACGCTCACCGGCTGCTCCTGCTATGACCTCATCGGTCACAGCGTCATCCTGCGCGGCGCGGAGGCCGCTCTGGAGAGAGTCATCGAGGCGAGCGCCGGAAGCGATATGCTCGTCATCGTCGGTCTGCCCTACGCTCCGCGCGGCGGCGCTCTGTACAGCGTCGCGGCGGTCATAACCGACGGCGAGCTGCTCGGTCTTGTCCCCCGCTCCGAAACCGACGGCACCCTGTTCGCCCCCGCAGACGACGAGGGCGGCGAGGCGACCGTGTGCGGCAAGTTCGACGCATATTTCGACACCGAGCTTCTGTTCACAAGCGACGTAGTCCCCGGTCTCACCGTCGCCGTTGAGCTCGGCGCGGACGCAGAGGCCATCGACTCCCCCGCAGCGCGTCACGCTCTCGCGGGCGCGACCGTCATCGCCTCCATGGCATCCTTCCCCGCCACCGTCACCTCCACCATCGAGGCCACCGACGCCATCAAATACCGCTCCAAGCACCTGCGCTGCGGCATGATCCTCGCTGCTCCCGGCAAGGGCGAGAGCACGACCGACAACGTTTACTCCGGTCTGTGCATGGTCGCGGAAAACGGCGAGGTGCTCGTCTCGGACGAGTGCGAGGACTGCTTCGTGGTTTCTGAGATCGACGTCGAGTATCTTGAAAATCTCCGCCGCAAGACCGGCAAATACGGCAGAAACGAGTATAAGTACAGCCACTCCGAGTTCTACTGGGGCGAGGAGCTGTGCGAGACCGCGCTCACCCGCACCTACCGCAAGCTCCCGCACCTGCCCGAGCTTGAGAAGGACATGGGCAACTACTGCCGCCGCATGATGGATATTCAGGTTTCCGGTCTTGTAAAGCGTATGACCTACGCAGGGCTCGACCACTGCGTCGTCGGCATCTCCGGCGGCGTTGACTCGACCCTGACCGTCATGATCTGCGCCGAGGCCGTAAAGCGCATGGGTCTTCCGTCGACTAACGTCATCGCCTGCACCCTGCCCTGCTTCGGCACCTCCTCCCGCACCAAGTCCAACGCCATCATCGTCGCCGAGCAGGTCGGCGCGGAGGTTCGCGTCATCGACATCGGCGAGAGCGTTTACAAGCATTTTGACGACATCGGCCACGCCCACGACGACTACTCCATCGCCTTCGAGAACGCACAGGCGCGCGAGCGCACTCAGGTGCTCATGGACATCGCCAACAAGGTCAACGGCCTTGACGTCGGCACCGAGGACCTCAGCGAGTTCGTTGACGGCTGGTGCACCTACAATGGCGACCACACGAGTATGTACGACGTGAACATGGGTCTGACCAAGACTCAGGTGCGCGAGGGCGTGCGCTACATCGCAAGAACCACCGACAACAAGGTCCTCGCGGACGCACTGTGGGACGTTCTCGACTGCCCCGTAACTCCGGAGCTGCTGCCGATACACGACGACCAGATCGAGCAGAAGAGCGAGGAAAACGTCGGCTCGTACAGCCTTCAGGACTTCTTCACCCACAAGATGATGATCTGCGGCTTCTCCCCGGCAAAGACCATGCGTCTTGCAAAGGCAGCTTACGGCGACGAGTACAGCGACGAGGAGCTCACCAAGTGGCTCCGCAGCTACTGCAAGCGCTACTTCAGCCAGCAGTTCAAACGCAGCTGCCTCATGGACGGACCGAGCGTCGAGGCGTTCTCCGTCTCGCCCAGAGTCGGCTTCCTCATCCCCTCCGATGCGGAAAACACCCTGTTCATGGAGTCTCTCGACACCGTCGCAAAGGAGTAAAAAGCATAACATTAAAAAACTCGGGCAATTTTTGCCCGAGTTTTTTTGTAACGAACGGTCTTTTAAAGTAACTAACGGTCAGACGGGAGGTGAAGTCCGTGGCGAAGGAAGACGATATATACACCCGACACGCGAAAAGCGTCTATCGGTATCTGTTCTCGCTCTCACACGAGGCGGATACGGCGGAGGAGCTCACGCAGGAGACCTTTTATCAGGCGCTCAGGAGCATGGATTCCTATCGCGGCGAGGCTTCCCCGCAGGTATGGCTGTGCGCAATAGCAAAAAGATTATGGTACAAGGAGCTTGCGCGCAGGTCAAGATCCGTCCCGCTTGACGAGGGCTTTGCCGAAAGCATTGCCGCCGCTGACGACACGGCGCGGCTCGTAGAGCACCGCGACAACAGAAAGCGGCTGTACAGTGCAATGCAAAAGCTCGACGCCGACACACGCGAGGTCATACACCTGCGCATTGCGGGCGAATTTTCGTTCCGCGACATCGGCGAAATACTCGGCCGCAGCGAGGTATGGGCGCGGGTGCGCTTTTATCGCGGCAAGCAGGAGCTTTCAGAGATCATCGGAGGTGAAAACAATGAGTGAGGCAAAATTATCATGCTGCGTCGTGCGCGATCTTCTGCCGTCCTATATTGAGGAGCTGACGGAGGACGAAACGGCGCGGCTCGTGAAGGAGCATCTCGACTGCTGCCCCGAGTGCTGCAGGATAGAAAGCGAAATGCGCAGCCGTATCGGCATCGCGCCCGCGCCCGCACCGAGGCTCGGCTTTCTGCGCAGATACAAGCGGCGGCAGGTACTATCCGCACTGCTGGCCGCCGCTGCCGCGATAGCGTGCATAATCGCGCTGTACTTTTCCGAGTTTAAATATCCGAACACCGAGGCAGGTCGGCTGCTTGCCGCGGAGGAGTATGCCGTAAAATCCGCAAGCTCCGCAAGCATCGACGTCAACATCCCGCCGCTTGCCGTGCGCTCATGGGCAGAGCACGGCGGGAAGCTGTATATATTTTATACCGCCGAAGACGGTGCCTATATTCAAGGCTTCGTACAGCTTGAGCGCGGGATAAACGGCAGATACAGGGCTATAAGAGCATCGGTCTCGCCGTCTCAAAGCACCGCCGGTGTCAGTTACGAGGCGATACACGACAAAAACGGCAGATCCTCGGCTTACGCTGTCGCGGCGTACAACTGCCGCTCCGTATACTCCGCCGAGCTATGCTTCCATGTCTACTTTGACTCCCGCGCAATGGAGGCTTACACAACCACCATCGAGATAACACAGCCGGACAGCCTCACCGTTTTTGATATTAACGCCTTGACCGACCTTCTCGCCGCACCGTCTGATGCTGGGGCTATCGGGCTTTATTCCGTGAAGCTATTTGACGCCGACGGGAACGATGTGACGACTGAGTATGTTGACCCTACGGTCAATGTAAGCTGGTCCGGCGGCATAAGCAATGCGAGTACACCAATATATATTTTGATGGTGCTCGTCGCCGCGTTCGGCATCATACTCGTGAGATTTTTCCTCAAAAAAGACTGACAAAAAAGACTGACAGTAAAAAGTGGGTGTCCTTTCAGTTTGTCGAAAACCTATGCTGCCGAGGAAAGATAAGTGCGCAGCGGGGGAGTTTGAGGGGGCAAGGCCCTCCTCAAGTCAGATTATAGCCATCAAAAACGCCTGAGCTATCAGGCTTTTTGACGAGCGAAGCGAGATTTTTCGTGAAGCATGCTTCACAAAAAATGTGGCGTTTTTAGCGTGCAAAAAAGTCACAGACTTTTTTGCACGCTATGACACCGCAGCATGAAGGCTGCGGTGTCTTTTTTATATCCCGCGGTGCGGTGTGCTTGAAGTTTGAGGCAAAGGGTGATAGAATAAAATATCAGATAAATGCACGGAGGCACAAGGTGGACAGACTTTCGAGGATACGGGAGCGGCTCGCGCAGGCGGGGCTTGACGCGGCGCTCATAACGGACGAAAAAAACCAGCGCTACGCAACGGGCTTCGCGTTTACCGACGGCGCGGTGGTCGTGACGCGGGAAAGAGCGTTTTTAATAACCGATTCGCGCTATACCGAGGCCGCGCAGAAAACGGTCGCGGAGGATATTGCCGTCCTGCGCTTCGGAGCGGGAAAATCGCTTGCCGAGCGTGTGCGGGAGGTGCTGTCCGAGTGCGCGGTGCAAAGGCTCGGCGCGGAGGAGGGGAGCCTGCCCCACGGCGCGTATCTTGCGTGGGAGGAGAGCCTCGGAATGAGCCTTCTGCCCTGCCAGAGCATATTTAACGAGCTGCGTGCCGCCAAGGACGAGGACGAGCTTGCGAGTATGCGTCTTGCGCAGTCGATCGCCGAGAGCGCTCTTGAGGACGTGCTCGGCATCATCCGCCCCGGCGTAACGGAGCGCGACATTGCCGCCGAGATAACCTATCGGCTCTTGAAGCACGGCGGCGAGGGCAACAGCTTTGACCCCATTGCGGTCACGGGCGCAAATTCGAGTATGCCCCACGGCGTGCCGTCGGACGCACCCGTCAAGGCGGGCGACTTCGTGACGATGGACTTCGGCTGTATTAAAAACGGCTACTGCTCGGACATGACGCGCACGGTCGCGGTGGGCTGCGCAAGCGATGAGATGAAGAAGGTTTACGACACAGTTCTTCGTGCTCAGCTTGCCGGCATAGAAAAGGCGGCCGCGGGCGTTACGGGCGCGGAGATAGACAAGGCCGGACGCGACGTTATTGCCGCGGCGGGCTACGGCGAATACTTCGGTCACGGCTTCGGGCACTCGCTCGGGCTCAATATCCACGAGCAGCCCTCGGCGTCGCCCGCGTGCAAAACTCCGATGCCCTGCGGCGCGGTCATTTCCGCCGAGCCGGGCATATATCTCCCCGGCAGATTCGGCGTGAGGATAGAGGACGTGCTCGTTATCCGAGAGGGCGGCTGCGATGTTATCACCAAGGCTCCCAAGGAGCTTTTAGTCTTATAAAAAAGGAGAGGGAACAATGGCGAAGAAAAACAGGGAAGACAAATTCAAGATCACATTCGTGCCTTTTTTGTGGATAGGCTTTGTGATAGTGTGCGTAACGGCGCTGCTGCAAATATTCATCCCCGCATTTCCGACGGGGCTCAAAAACGTGCTGTATCTGGTCGGCGTGATGTGCATGGTGCTGTATATGTTCCAGGGCGCGTATGAAAAACGCACCGGAAAGCGGGAAAGTGATGCTCCGGAAGGCAAAAACAGCGGCAAAAAGCGAAAATAATCTTGCAATATGGCGCTATTTAATGTAAACTATTAAAGCTAAACTGATGTAAGTTGTAAATGTATATTTAAATCACATAGGAGGATAACCTATTATGCCTATTTTAGCAGGTGATTTCAGAAACGGCGTTACCTTTGAGATGGACGGCCAGGTCATGCAGGTCGTCGAGTTCCAGCACGTCAAGCCCGGCAAGGGCGCGGCCTTCGTGCGCACCAAGATGAAGAACGTCATTACCGGTGCTGTGACCGAGACTTCCTTTAACCCCACCGCAAAGTTCGAGAACGCGACCGTAGAGCGCAGAACCATGGAGTACAGCTACAATGACAGCGGCCTGTACTACTTCATGGACCCCGAGACCTATGAGCTTGAGCCCGTTGACGAGGCAAGCCTCGGCGACAGCTTCAGATTTGTAAAAGAGAACATGGAGTGCACCGTTTACTCCTACAAGGGCAAGGTCTACAACGTCGAGCCTCCCTTCTTCGTTGACCTTGAGGTCACCGAGACCGACCCCGGCTTTGCAGGCAACACCGCGACCAACGCGACCAAGCCCGCAACTCTCGAGACCGGCGCAGAGGTCAAGGTTCCCCTGTTCATTGAGCCCGGCGAGAAGATCCAGATCGACACCCGCACCGGCGAGTACCTCGGCCGCGCGAAGTAAGAAGCTTGCACCGCGCACTGCGACCGCAATAAACGTATAGGTACGGCGCAAAGGCGCCATCAAAAAAGGAGGGACATAATAATGACAGCAAGTGAAAAGGTAGCATATCTCAAGGGTCTGGCAGAGGGCCTCGGCGTAAAGGACAGCACCAATGAGGGCAAGCTCATGCTCGCCATTATTGACGTTCTCGAATCCATGGCCGACGATATCGAGGCTGTTGAGGCTCACGCAGCCGATCTTTCCGACAGCATTGACGACATTGGCGAGGACATGGAGTACCTTGAGGATATGTGCATCGGAAACCTCGATGAGGACGACGATGACGATTACGACGACTGTGACGACGATGACGAGGGCTGCTCCGGCTGCTCGGGCTGCTGCGGCGACGATGAGCAGGAGTACGAGGTCACCTGCCCCAAGTGCGGCGAAACGATCACCGTCTATGAGGAGGACATCGAATTCGGCTCGATACGCTGCCCCAAGTGCGATTCCGAGCTTGAGTTTGAGACCGACGACGAGTCGGACGAGTAATTAAATAATAAAAAAGGCTTGTTATCTTTTGCAGATAACAAGCCTTTTTTTTCGTTCCTCTTACTCCTTGGTCTTGCCGAGAATGTAGGATTCGATGGTGCCGCGCGCGGTAAGGGTGCCGTCGTCGTTGTAAACGTCGGTCTGCACGACGATGATGCTGCGTCCGTCCTTGATTATCTTGCCCACGCAGCGCATTTTTTTGCCCTTGGTCGGGCGCAGATACTGAATGTTTGCACTGAGCGTGACGGAATTGCTGCCGCGCAGCAAGATAAGTGTGCCCGCGGCAACGTCGCACACGGAGAATACGCAGCCGCCGTGCGCCATGCCGAGCGGGTTTTGCGTCTCGGGCGTCAGCTCGCACTCGACGACGCAGAAATCGTCCCCGAAGTCGGTGACGTATATGCCGTTGTGCATATTAAATGCGCAGCGGGAGTTTATCATTTTGAGTTTTTCCTGTTTGGTCATATTGCTTTCCTCCGAAAATATGACCGAATTATATATTAATTCTTTGCGATAGTCAAAACAATTTTTTCGCCGTCGAGCTGCGCACGGACGCAGTCGCCGCGACCCAGGCTTTCCGAGAGCACGAGCTCGGCAGCCTTGTCCTCGATGAGGCTGCGTATCGCCCGCCGCAGCGGTCTTGCGCCGTACTTTTCGTCATAGCCGCGCTGCGCGAGAAAATCGACGACCTGCTCGGGCACGGTGAGCGTCATGCCCAGCGCCTCGAAGCGCTGCGCGACCGTCATGAGCATACGCTCGGTGATGCTGCGGATTTCGGGGCGGGTCAGGCGGCGGAAAACTATCGTCTCGTCGATGCGGTTGAGAAATTCGGGGCGGAAGGTGCGCCGAAGCTCCTCGTTCACGCACTCGCGCAGCACCGTGTCCGCGTCGCGCTCGTCGGCTGCGAAGCCCAGCGGCGGGCGGCTTTCACTTATCGCCTGCGCGCCCACGTTCGAGGTCATGACGATGACGGCGTTTTTGAAGCTGACCACCCGCCCCGCGGAGTCGGTGAGCCTGCCGTCGTCCATTATCTGAAGCAGTATGCCCCACACGTCCTCGTGCGCCTTTTCGATCTCGTCAAACAGCACGACCGACCACGGCTTTCGCCGCAGCTTCTCGGTGAGCTGCCCGCCGTCCTCGTAGCCGACGTAGCCCGGCGGCGAGCCGATGAGCTTGCTCACGGCGTGCTTTTCCATGTATTCGGACATATCAAGCCTTATCATCGCGCCGCTGTCGCCGTAGACGGCTTCGGCAAGTGCGCGGCACAGCTCCGTTTTGCCGACTCCCGTGGGACCGAGGAACAGGAAGCTGCCGACGGGTCTGTCGGGGTCTGAAAGCCCCACTCTGCCGCGCCGTATCGCACGCGAGACTGCCGAGACCGCCTCGGTCTGACCGATGACGCGGCGGTGGAGTATGCTCTCCATGCACCGAAGCCGCTTTGCCTCGTCCTCGCAGAGATTAGCCACGGGTATGCCCGTCCACGCGGACACGACCTCGGCGACGTCCTCGGCGGTCACGAGTGAGCCGCCGGAAACGCGTATCCTCGCGGCTGCCTCGTCTGTGAGGTCTATCGCCTTGTCGGGCAGGAAGCGCTCGGGAATATAGCGCGCGGACAGCTCCACCGCGGCGGTGACGGCGGCGTCGGATATCTTAACGCCGTGGTGCTTTTCAAGTCCCTTGCGCACGCCGGAAAGCATCGTGATGCTCTCCTCGCGCGTCGGCTCGGCTATGCACACGGGCTGAAATCTGCGCTCGAGCGCCGCGTCCTTTTCAATGTGGCGGCGGTATTCCTCCGGCGTCGTCGCGCCTATCATCTGCACCTCGCCGCGGCCGAGCGCGGGCTTTAGAATGTTGGCCGCGTCAATTGCGCCCTCGGCGCTGCCCGCTCCTATTATCGTGTGCATTTCGTCGATGAACAGTATGACGTCGCCTGCCCGTTTAACGTCCTTGAGAACCGCCTTGACGCGCTCCTCGAAGTCGCCGCGGTACTTTGTCCCGGCAAGCAGAGCGGGCAGGTCGAGCGACACAAGGCGCTTTGCGGCGATGCTCTCCGGAGCGGAGCCTGAAACGATGTAGAGCGCAATGCCCTCGGCAACGGCGGTCTTGCCCACGCCCGGCTCGCCGATGAGCACGGGGTTATTCTTGCTGCGGCGCGACAGTATCTGCACGCTGCGGCGTATCTCCTCGCTGCGCCCGATGACGGGGTCGATGCCGCCGGAGGCGGCGAGCTGCGTGAGGTCGCGGCTGTACTGGTCGAGGATGCGCGTTTCGCCGTGCTTCACCGCCGCGCGCTGCTGAGTCTGCGGCCGCGGCTTAAACGAGCCTGTGCCGAAAACCGAGATTATGTCGGTGTAAACGTCGTTCGGCTCAAGCCCGAGCGCGCGCAGAGCCCTCACTCCGCCGCAGTCGGGCTGGCGCAGTATGCCGAGCAGCAGGTGCTCGGTGCCGATGTAGCTGTGCCCCAGCGCCGCCGCGTCCGCCGCCGCCTTTTCCACCGCCTGCCATGCGTGCTTCGTAAGCCCCTGCGTCGGAACGCTCGGAGTGCCGGAGCCCGCGTCGCGGCTCACCGCGTCCCGAAGCGCGTGCTCTGCCAGACCGCGGTCGCGCAGTATCCTCGCGCCGAGCCCCGCGCCCTCGCGCACGATGCCCAAAACGAGATGCTCCGTGCCGACATAGCTGTGACCGAGCGAAAACGCCGCAAGCCGCGCCTGCTCTATTGCGCCCTCTGCCTTCTCGGTGAATTTTTCGTTGTTTTTCATGCCGTCTCCCCCTTGCTGCAATAATTGCAATAATATAGTATGAGAGGTGCCGATATTGTCAGCTTTAAGGATTATAGCCGCATCGGAGAAGAAATAGTTATAAAGATGAATTTAACATTTGCATTTTTGAAATTATGTGTTACAATGCAGTTGCGAGATATAGGCTCCGCCGAGTGGGGGGTCTGTTGAGCAAATCACATAGGAGGTTACATCATGGCTTTTGTTATCACCGACGAGTGCCTGTCCTGCGGCTCTTGCGCAGCACAGTGCCCCGCTGAAGCTATCTCTATGGGCGAGCTCCACTACGAGATCGACGCCGACAAGTGCCTGGAGTGCGGTGCTTGCGCAGCACAGTGCCCCGCAGAGGCTATTGTTGCTGACTGATTTTTGATCGGGACGCGAAAAGACGCGGTATGAGAAATCATACCGCGTTTTTTTATCCCCCAAAAAGCTTTTCACAAAAAATCTCGCTGTGCTTTAGTCGGCAGGGCGTCACCGTGCCGGTGCAGTTTGGCCTTGCTTCATTGTCGGTAGCGCATTGCCTTCCCCTTGAGGGGAAGGTGGGTCGGAGCGAAGCGGAGAGTCGGATGAGGTGTTTATAATTCTCATTGTAAGACTCTAATTCACCTCATCAGTCAGGCTGCGCCTGACAGCTTCCCCTCAAGGGGAAGCCAATGGCGCAACCGACAACGGGAAATAATTAAGTTGCGGCGGCACGGTGACGGACTGCGGCGGTTTTGTCGGAAGTTTTGTAACCGGGCAAGCGCAAAAAATGTATCGGTAGGAGCGTTAATGCGAACTGCCCCTGCGGCGAGCATGCGGGCGAGCAATGCTCGCCCCTACAGTGTTGCTTGCACTTCCGACAAAGACTGCACCCTTGCCTCCCTTGTGCAAAGGAAGGTGGGTCGGCGTAAGTCGAGCCGGAGGGATTGTTTGTAGAGAGTTGCATCGTACTACAATAATGCGAGGCAGATGCGGTATGGTCGGCAGGTTCGATACCGGGCTGACGCAATAACCGTATCCGTGGCTGCGTTAAAGCGCAATGAAAACAGCCCGCACCGTATGGTGCGGGCTGCTGCCGTTAGGTCAGTCAGGGATAGGTGCGGTAGATATCCCGAACGATGTCAAGATAAAGCGTGCGGGTGTTTATTATGCTGCCGTTGAGTATACCGCCTATGAACTGGAGATGGTCAAGCGACTGCACGGGCATGACGTACCAGATGCCGGTGCGGAAGCTCTTATCGGTGTAGGGGTTGAAGTTTTTCCAGCCGCGGCTGCCGTCTGCGGCGAGGCAGCTGCCGTCGCTGTGGGTGGGGTAGAGTGCGGAGACGGTGTTTACCATGCCGTCATTGGGCAGCCAGCGTCTGCCGATGTAGAAGCCGCCGTCGGTGTACTGATCGCAGTACCTGCCCATTTTGGCGGAGCCGGGATGGAACAGCCCCCACATGAGCGGAGACGGCACGAAGTCGTCGCTGCCCTTCTTGGGAACGGTCTGGTTTCCCGCGTAGGAGAAGTAGTAGACGCCCTCGATCGTGCTGATGCCGTCGTTTATCTCAAGCGAGCGGTCGATCGTCAGGTCGAGGAAGGCGTTGTCGTTGTGCGAGAGGAAGTCGGATCTGAGGACGCGGTCGAGCGCCTGCGAGAAGGTCTCGCTATCGTCGCGGCGGATGCCGAACTGGTCAAGCTGGAAGTCGTACACGCCCTTGAAGGCGGACAGACCCAGCGCCTTGGAGATGGAGGTCGCAAGCTCGGCTGCAACCATCGTGAAGTCCTCGCAGACCTCGATGAAGGTCGTGCCGTTGTGCGGCGCGGCGATAGCGGTCAGGGAGTGTACCCAGTCACCCTTGCCGCCGAGGAAAAACGGGCTCGGCTCGACGCCTGCGGCGCGTGCTGCTTCGACCTCCTCGGGGCAGCCGTTAGCGAGTATCTCAAGGAACAGGCGCGTGGTCACTCCGCCGAAGCTGTGACCGACGAGGTTCACTGCGCGGCTCGTGCCCCAGCCCTCAAAGAGCGGCTTTTCGTAGTCGATGCCGAAGCGGTCGTGTCCGTAGTCCTGCGAGTGCTTGACGCCGTAGTCCGTGCGTTCGCCCACGAGCTGCGCATAAAGCTCGCACGCGCGATCCCATGCGCTCGAGATCGGACCGACGGAGGCGGCGTAGGTCTCGTAGCCGTTTGCGTTGAGGTAGCTCGTCAGGCTGCCGGTGGTCATTCCCCAATAGGGCATGACGGCGTTTATCTTGTCGCGTCCGCCCCAGCCCATCAGGCCGTGGACGAATACGACGGGGTCTTTTGCTTCGGGGGCAGCGCTTTCTGCGGCGGCGGGGATGACGCACAGGCTCAGCGAGAGCATGAGCGCCAGCAGCAGGCATAGGATTCGTCGGGTCTTCTTCATGTGTTACCTCCTTGGCTTTTGCCGAAAAAATTTTTTTGCCGTTTTCACGGCCTCTTCCTTTTCGCAGACCAATATTTGGCCTGCAATTATACTATACCTGCTTTAAATGTCGAAAACATGACATATATGTAAACGAATGCATGATACACGACAAATCGACATATGAACGTGCATAAACCTGAACAAAACTGCACAAAAAGTCTACTGCCGTAGGGGCTATTACCATAGGGGCAATGCGCTACCAATAACGGCAGAGCTGTTAAGTGCGCGGACACGGTGACGCACTGCGGAGGAAAGCTTGCCCCCTATTGCCTTCCCCTTTTAGGGGAAGGTGGGTCGGAGCGCAGCGGAGAGCCGGATGAGGTGTTTATATTTCTTGCTAAAAGACTTTAATTCACATCATCAGTCAGGCTGAGCCTGACAGCTTCCCCTCAAGCCACTGCCGTGGGGGCAATGGCACTGCGAACAATCGACTATTACAACAACCGCCGAATCAGATTAAAACTAAACGGCCTGAGCCCTGTGCAGTACAGGATTCAGACCGTTCAGGTTGCTTAATTTTAAATTTTGTCTAACTTTTGGGGTTCACTTCAATATCGCTGCCGTGTCTTTTTTTGGTGTTGTACCTATGCGCTTGTTTGTTCGCCCGCCGTAAGCGTAAAACCTAAGGACGTAAAATAACCGTCAGCTGCAGAGAGTGTTGCATCTGACGGTAATTTTTATACCTCACTTTCCGCCTTGCGTATCCCGAGCGGGCTGCACGCGAAGCCGAAAGGCGCCGATGCGATATTGTAATCATTTTTTGCATATGTTATTATTTTTGTGAGCTTTGGAGCAAAGGAGCGATGCAAATGGCGGCACAAGGCGGAAAAACGAAATACCCCGTACTCATGGTGCACGGGGTCGGCTTTCGCGATCTGAGGCGGCCGCTGTACTGGGGGCGCATCCCGAGCGCGCTCGAGGGCATCGGCACGGAGCTTTTCTACGGGCAGCAGGACTGCTGGGCCCGCGTGGAGGACAACGCCAAGGCGCTCAAGGCGAGAATACGGCAGATCACGGACGAAAACGGCGTCGAGAAGGTCAACATCATCGCCCACTCCAAGGGCGGACTTGAGGCGCGCATGGCGGCGTCCCGCCTCGGAATGGGCGCGCAGATCGCAAGCATCACGACGATCGGCACTCCGCACCGCGGCTCGAAAACGATAGACAGGCTGCTCAAGGCGCCGGACGCGCTGTTTAACATCGCCGCCTTTGCCGTTGACAACTGGATCGGGCTCATCGGCGACACGAAGCCCGATTTCTACGCTGTCTGCCGCGACTTCTCCACACAGTACGCGGAAAGCTTCAACAGGCAAAATCCCGACGTGCCGGGGGTGTTTTATCAGAGCTTCGCGGGGGTCATGCGCACTCCGCTTTCGGACATAAATCTTTCGACCGCAAATCTCATCGTCAAGCTGATCGAGGGCGACAACGACGGCCTTGTGAGCGTCGGATCCGCGCGCTGGGGCGAGCGCTTCACGCTGCTGACCGGGAGAACGGGCAGGGGCGTTTCGCACTACGACGAAATTGATTTCAGGCGCGCTGCGCTGTCGTCAAAAGGCACGGGGCAGGGCGTTGCGGATATTTGCGAGGTTTATAAGGACATAGTAAGGGACTTGGCTGCGCGCGGCTTTTAGCTGCGGCAAGGCGAAAACCGTCGGGGAGGAGGCAGCCCGTATTTTATCGCAGGCTTCGTTTCGGCAAGCTTTCTGTGGTTTAACTGCCTCGCGTTTTCGGTGAATAAGCTCGGCGGCAGGCTGAATGACCGCGTTCTGACATGGATCGGACGCGCCTGCGGAGCCGTTATCGTGCTCTGCGGCATAAGGCTGCTGTACAGCCTCATAAAAATACTCACGGCGTAAAAATGCCGCATATACGGAAAAAGACCGCACCCGAGGGTGCGGTCTTAAACCTTTTTAAATTACTTAATGCCGTACTTCTTGTTGAACTTATCAACGCGGCCGCTGGTATCGACCAGCTTCTGCTTGCCGGTGTAGAAGGGGTGGCACTTCGAGCAGATCTCGACGGTGATGTTGGGACGGGTCGAGCCGGTCTCGATGGTTGCGCCGCAAGCGCACTTTATAACGGTGGGCTGATAGTTAGGATGGATTCCTGCCTTCATGTTCATTATCTCCTCGTCTTAGGCTGTCTTGAGCACCTTAAACGGTGGTTACAAGACGCAAAGTGAATTGTAACATACACCCTTATGAATTGCAAGTGTTTTTTCGCTTAATCCGCGCTGCGGGGCAGCTTTATTTCCACGCCCGCGTGCAGGAAATACAAAACGCACTCGCGCACGGGCAGCCCCGTCATGTGCTCGACCGCGTAAGCATAGGCGCCGAGCTGCTTTTCATAGCTGCGTGCGCGCTCCCGAAGCGCCTCGCCGCGGACGCGGTCTGTCTTGTAGTCGATGACGGTGATCTCGCCGCGCTCCGTTATCATGCAGTCGATAACGCCCTGAAGCAGTACGCTCTCGCCCTCGCCGTCGGGGAAGAATTTTTCCGCGGGGCACAGCAGCGAGAATTTAAACTCGCGCCGCCGCTTGTCGGCAGAGAGTATGCGCCGTCCGAGCGGGGAGGCAAACAGCTTGCGCACACACTCGACGTCCACCGCCTGCGCCTGTGCCTCGCTGAGAAATTCGGCTTTTCGCAGGCGCTCGAGCTCTGCGCGTATCTCCTCCTCGGAGCCGGTTTTTTCGTAGTCAATATATTGCAGCAGAACGTGGGTCGCCGTGCCGCGCTGAGCGGGAGTGAGCGTTTTCTCCGCGCCAAGCTCCGGCTTGCGGAAGCTCGGCGCCGCCGCGGGGGATAGCTGCGCCGCCTCGGGGTCGGGCTCCTCAAGGCGCTTGAGCTCCGTTGCCGTGACCTTCGAGGGCAGCCCGCGCGAGGCATCGTGCGGATATTTAAACGCCGCGTTCTCCTCAAGGATGCGCACAAGCTCCGCGTCGGGCTCGGCACTCTCGCGCACGGGCGCGGGGGAGACGGTCTCCTGCCCATCCTCCGTGCTTTCCATGACGCGGTATTCGAGCGTCCTGCCATTATCCGCGAGCGCGGCATACATGAGCCATTCCGCCATGCACTTTGACGCCAAAAGCTCCTCCGGCTCCATGGGCGTCGTGAGATTTTGGCGCATTTTTTCAAGCTTGCCGCCCGGCTCCTTCATGACCGCCGTTATAATAAGCCGCTCTCTTGCGCGGGTGAGGGCGACGTATAAAAGCCGCATCTCCTCCGAGAGCATTTCGCGCCGCGCCGCGACCTTTATCGCCTGCTGCTGTATGCTCGGCCGGATGACCTTGCCGCCGTGGGAGTAGACCTTTATGCCCAGACCGAGCTGCGGGTGGACCAAAACGGGCTTGCGCTGGTCAATTTCGTTAAACTGCTTTGCCGCGTCGCACAGGAACACGACGGGGAACTCAAGCCCCTTGGACTTGTGGATGGTCATTATCTGCACCGCGTCCGCATCGGACACCGTGCCCATATCACCGCCGCGCTCGGAGAGCTTTTGCAGCCAGTCGTTGAATCTGCGCAGACCGCGCACGGAGCCTGCCTCGAAGCGCTTTGCAAGCTCGATGACGGTGCTCAGGTTGCGGGTGCGCTGCTGCGGATCGGTCATCGCCGCGCCCAGCGCCATGAGGTCGAGCCGCTCGTAGAGATAGCAGATGAATTCGCTCAGCTCCGTGTCGGAGGCGCGGCTGCGCAGCTCTCGAAGCGTGTCGAGAAATGCACGCGCCTTGTCGTTTTCTGTCGAAGAAAGCTCAAGCGCCGTGTAAAAATCGCATTTTTTGTCGAAAACCCGAATTTCGCTGAGCTCGTCGGGCGTGAAGCCGAAGGCTGCCGAGCGCAGCACCGCGATGAGCGCGACGTCCTGATGGGGGTTGTCGATGACCGCAAGCAGGCTCGTCACGAAGGCTATCTCCTGCGCGTGCCAGAAGCTGCCGCCCTGACCCGCCGCGACGGGGATACCGCGCGAAACGAGCTCGCGCCGATACACGTCGCCCACGGCGTTTGCCGAGCGCATGAGAAGCGCGATATCGCCCGCACGCAGGTCGCGCTCGCCGATCTTAATGCCGGAGGATAGAAGCTCCTCTATCTTGTCGGCAACGAAGCAGGCCTCCTTTTCGGCCTTGCTGCGCAGGTCGTCCTCGTCGCCGAGGCTGTTTATGATAATAAGCTCGGGCTTAACGCCCGCGGGTGCGGAGCCGGGCTTTTTGCTGCCGCAGTTGAGCCTTGCGTCGGCATCGTATTCGACGTCGCCCAGCCGCTTTGACATACAGGTGGTGAAAACGCTGTTTATCCCGTCGATGACCTCGCTGCTCGAGCGGAAGTTATCCTGAAGCATTATCTTCACGCTCTCGCCCTGAGCCGCCTCGCCCAAGGCGGCGAAGCTGTCGTATTTCTCGGTGAAAATGAGGGGGTCTGCAAGGCGGAAGCGGTAGATCGACTGCTTCACGTCACCGACCATGAACAGGTTGTTCCCGTTGTCGGAAAGGGCGCGGAAAATGTCGTCCTGAACGCGGTTGACGTCCTGATATTCATCGACCATTATCTCGCAGAAGCGCTTCGAGGTCTCGCGCGCGAGGGGCGTCGGTGAGCCGTCCTCGTTCGTGAGAAGCTGCGCCGCCATGTGCTCAAGGTCGGCAAAATCGACCTCTGCCCTTCGGCGCTTCTCGGCGCTGTACGCCTTTGCAAAGCGCAGCGTCAGCTCGACGAGCGCCCTCGTCATCGGCGCCGTTTCACGAAGCTGCGCAAGAAGCTCTGCGCTGCTGCCGGAGAAGCTGCTTTTAAGCTTTTCCATCGCTGTTTTTCCGCGCTTGCGCACCGCCTGAAGGCGATCTGAAAGCTCCTTGTCGGCGCTGCCGGACAGCCTCCTTGCGGTGGCGAAGGGAATGTCTGCGGCTCGCAGCGCCGCGTCCCAGCCCTGTTCGGCGGCGCGGGCAAAATCGCGCATTGCGAGCGCGGACTCCGCTATATCCTCGCCGCGCTTGACCGCGACCTCGGGATCGGCCTGCGATTCGCGCACCAATTCGTCAAAGCACCTTGCCCAGTGCTCCGCCGACGCACGCGCATTTTCAAGCACCAGCGCACCCCAAGGCGTGGCGCCGAAGTCGTCGGGCAGGTTTTCCAGTATCTCAAGCTGCTCGCGCAGCCACTTTTCCGGCCGCGCATGGCTCTGCGTCTGACGGAAAACGTCGAGCACGGTCCGGGCGAGCTTTTTATCGTCGCGCCCCGCGCCCACGGTGTCGGCAAGGGAGAGAAAGCCCTCGTCGCCTTTTTCGTAGCCCTCGTCGAGAACGCGCTCGATGACCCGCGCCTTGAGTGCGTCGGCTCTGTCCTCCTCGATGACCGTAAACTCCGGCGAGAGCTGCGCCGCGTGGCAGTTTTCGCGCAGGAAGGTCTGACAAAAGCTGTCGATGGTGCCTATCTGCGCCTTGGAAACGAGGGCGCTCTGCCGCCTCAGATGGCGGTCGTCGGGGTTCTGCGCGAGCCGCTCGGAGATTTCCTGAACTATTCTGCCGCGCAGCTCGGCTGCGGCGGCCTTGGTGAAGGTGATGATGAGGAAGCGATCGACGTCCTCGCCCTCGCCTATGCGCTCGACAAGGCGCTCGGTGAGCACTCGCGTCTTGCCGCTGCCCGCCGCTGCGGATACGAGCACGGCTCTTCCGCGCGCGTCTATCGCGGCCTGCTGGCTCGGTGTCGGTGCAAAATCAGCCATTTTCCTCAACCCCCTCTAAAATGTTCCATACCCTTGTCGCCTCAAGGTGCGGCGTCGGGCGCATCGCCTCGCCGTTTTCGCCGTCGGCAAAGCGGCAGGCGTCAAAATATTCGCAGTTTTTGCAGGCGGTGTCCTCCTGCTTGGCGTAATAGGGATCGGCAGCAATGCTGCCCGCGCGAAGCTCCGCCGCCATCTCGCACAGGGTCTTGTCGATGTGCTTTGCGAGTATGCCCAGCCGCTCCGCGGAAACGAGAGCGCTCTTGCTGCGTGAGCTGACGGGGAGAAACATGGGCTTATCCGAGTGCTCCATCGCGTAGAGCACGTCGGGGTCATCCAAAACAAGCCCCTTTCGGCGCAGCTCGCTGCTGCGCTTTTTGGCAAACTCGGCATCGCCGATCGGCGCGTCCGCTTTGATCTCCGGCGATCTTGCGGGCACGTACATAACGCCCGCCGGCACTATCTCGTGCCCGTAGAGCTTGTCGCCGTTTTCCGCAAGCGAAAATAAATACAGCAGCATTTGCAGGTTCCTGCCGTAAAGCACGTCCGATATATCGAAGGTCTTGTCGCCGGTTTTGTAGTCGATAACGCGCAGGTAGAGCTTGCCCTCGTGCAGCCAGCCGTCAACTCTGTCGGCAACGCCCGTCAGCGACAGGCTATCCTCGCCGTCGCCGAGACTGAGCGGCGGCAGCTCAGGAGTTTTGGAAAAGTCCAGCTCAAAGGAAAGCGGCTCAAAATCGCTGCTTCGCATCTCCGCGGCAAGGTCGAGAAGTATATCGTGCAGGTCGCTGCGCAGCCTTTTGAAAAGGTGCTTGAAGCGCTCGCTTTTTTCGCGGAAATCGTTGAGCTGGGTGCGGATAAACTCCTGCGTGAACTTATCCGCGAGGGAGAGTATCTTTTTATCGTCCACGCTGCCGAAGCCGCCGAGAGCGTGCACCTCGGCGCAGACCTGCTCAAGCATCTTGTGGACAAAGGAGCCTATTTCGGGCGCCGTGAATTGCGCGGGGGTGCGGGGCTTTGCGCGGAGCGCGTACTGCATGAAGTATGAAAAGCGGCAGGACGCAAAGCGGTCTATCCTCGATGCGGACAGATAGAGCTTATCGCCGTAAAGCGCCTTGACGGAGGCGCGGGAGAGGCTGCCGCGGCTGAGCCTTGCGGAGCGCTCGAGAGCGGCGAGCCTTTCCGGTTCGTGACGGCGGAAAAACTCCGCGGCGCTTGAGGCGTAAACTCCGCCGCCGCCGAGAGAATTTGCCGCAAGCTCCAGCGCAGCGCCCGGGGAGTTGAGCCGCGCACGGTCAAGCCCCGGCTCCTGTGTTTCGAGCGAAAACAGAGCCTTTGCACGGTTGACTATAAACGAGGGGCGCTGCTCGGCGCCGTTCGTGTCGCGGGCGGGGTATATGAGCGTGAGCGTGTCCGAGGGCAGGGTCAGGCAGTTGTACGCGTTTGCAAATGCGCGCCACAGCTCGCCGTCGCCCGAGCCGCCGAGATCAATGTCCATTTCAAAAAGCCGTGCGCGCTCGTCCGAGGAGAAAACGCCCGTGTCCTGCGCCGCCGCGGGCAGGCGCTCGTCGGTCGCGCCGAGGACGATGAGGTGCTTTATGTGGCGCTTTCTCATGCGGTCGGGCTCGCCCGCCGTTACGCAGTCGAGCGAGGCGGGGATGGTGCCGATGTCGGCGCGTGAGAGCATGAGGGTGAAGAGCCTGCCGAAATACTCGGCGTCGGCCTGCGCGTCGCCGAGTATGGCGGCGCACTGCTCAAGCGTGTCAACGGTCAGGTCCCAAAGCTGCGCATATTCCTGCGCCGCCGCGCCGCGCCCCGAGTCCGTGAGCTCCTGCGCCTTCTCGCCGAGCCTTTCGGCAAGCTTGAGATCGGAAAACAGCAGCGCGAGCGCTTCGGCCTGTCCCCTTGCGGTGGCAGCGTCCGCGCAGCCGCGTGCAAAGCGCCGCAGCGGCTCGGCAGCCCTCTCGCGCAGGGCGTTTATCCGGGAAAGCGTCTCTTCGGTCTTGTCGGTGTATTCCGCGCCGTAGCCCTCGGGGTGCATATGCCACGGCTCACTGCGCAGCCATGCGCCGCCGTGGAGCTGCCAGAGGAAAACATAGTTTTCCAGCTCGTCGCACTCGTCGGTATTTAGCCCCGCAAGCCCCGTGCGCAGGTAGTCCATGATATCGTCCGTTTCCCAGCCGCCGAGCACGACCTCGTATGCCGCGCTTATGAGAGCGGGGATGGGCTTTGAGCGCATATCCGCCTTGCGCGCGGTGTAAAGCGGCAGACCGTATCGCGCAAACGCCGCCTCAAGGCCGAGACGATAATCGTCAAAGCCGCCCGCCGCGATTGCAACGTCGCGCCGCCTGCATCCGGTCTCGCGCACGAGCCGCGCGGTCTCCGCCGCGGCAAGCTCACACTCGGCGCTCCTGTCGGAGGCGCGGAGGATTTTGATGCAGTCGGTCTTTTCGGGGTAAGTGAGCTTGCCGTAGCCGAACATATTTTCGGCAAAAAACCGCAGAGGCTCCGCCTTGCCGCTGTCGGACTCGAATTTTTTCGTCTCGCAGAGTATGCCGTGCTCACGCGCAAACGCCGTGAGCCGCCGCGCCGTTATCCTGCCGAGCTCGAACACCTCACTGCCGCCGCCGAGCTCATCGCAGCCGAGGCAGACGGTAAGCTGCACGCCCTTGAGAAGCAACGCCTCCAGAACGGAGCGCTCCTGCGCGGTGAAGTCGGTGAAGCCGTCGGCGTAAATATGCGTCTTTTCGCAGAAGGACGAGTCGGCGATCTTCTGCGCGAGCACGCCGAGGCGGTCGTTGGGGTCTGCGCTGCCGTTTGCGATGACCGCGTCATAAGCCTCCAGAACGAGGCTCAGGTCGTGCAGCTTATCGCCCAGGGCGCCCTCGCAGCTCTCCGCTGCCTCGGCAAGCTGCTGCGAGCTTATGCACGAGGTCTTGAGCTCTGAAACGGCGCTCAGAAGCATCGACTGCACCTGCGCACGGTGCCGCGCCGCGCCGTAGACCTTCAGCCGCGAATACAAGCCGTCGGCCGCGAGCGCCATGCACAGAAGCCGCCCGCTTTTGTTGAGATAATTGATCGCGCCGCCGCCCAGCTCGTTTGAAACTGCGCGCGCAAGTCCCGTGAACGACAGCACCTCCGCGTAAAGCGAGAGCCCGTCGCCGCATTTTTCGCTCAGCTCGCGCTCGGCCTCGTGGCTGTACTGCTCCGGAACGAGCATGATGTATCTCTCGCCCGTGCCCGCGCCGTTTTTGATCTCCTCCATTGCGGCGGAGCTTTTGCCGGTGCCCGCCGTGCCGTAAAATATCCTGAGCATTTTTCCACCTCGGATAAAAAATAATGATTTTTCGTTTTCTATATTTTATCAAATATGCC
>USPI01000002.1 GCA_900556535.1 uncultured Eubacteriales bacterium
AGACCGACGTCGAGCTTCGATGCGTTCTGCGCCATCCACATCTCCTGCTTCGGGAAGCCGAGGCAGACCATGAGGAAATCGGGCTTTGCGGCATTTATCTTTTCGATAACGGCGGCATCGTCCTTAAAATATCCGTCGTTAACGCCGCATATGTCAATACCGGGGAACATTTCGCGCATTCTATCGGCGGCAAGGTCTGCAACTCCGGGCTTTGCGCCGAGAAGGAACACCTTTTTGCCGCTTTGGGCAGCGTATTGGAGTATTGCCTCGCCTATCTCTATGCCGGGCAGGCGCTCCTTGAGCGGAGTGCCGAGAATTTTGGCTGCCTTGACGACGCCTATGCCGTCGGGTATGACGAGGTCGGCATTGGAAATGGCCTCACGAAGCGCGGGATCGTCCCACGACGCCATGACTATCTCCGGGTTTGGGGTCACCATATATGCGCTGCGGTGCTCCTCGATGAGATTTTTGCACAGCGCTACGGCGCCGTCGCGCGTCAGGTCGTCAAAGCCGACGCCCATTACATCTATTCTGCTCAAAGCTGACTAAACACCTTTCCGATTTTTTCGTTGATAACAAGATCCGCCTCGCTGTCGTAAGGCGTGCTGCTCAGATTAACGAGAGCAAGCTTATTTCCACGGTAATAATTTATAAGTCCCGCCGCGGGGTAGACGTTGAGGCTCGTGCCTCCGATGATGAGTACCTCCGCCTCGGAGATGAGGCGCACCGATTCCTCAAGGACAGCCTCGTCAAGAGGCTCCTCGTACAGGACGATGTCGGGTCTTATGATCCCGCCGCAGGTGCAGTGCGGAACGCCGACACCGTGGTTCATCTTGTCCGCGGGATAGGGTCTTCCGCAGACGCTGCAATAGCTGCGCAGTATGCTGCCGTGCAGCTCCAAAACCTTTTTGCTTCCCGCCGCCTGATGCAGTCCGTCGATATTCTGCGTGATGACGGCGCGCAGCTTGCCCTGCGCCTCAAGCTCTGCAAGCTTTAAATGCGCGGCATTGGGCTTTGCTCCGTCGATGACGAGCTTTTCCCTGTGGAAGCGGTAGTACTCCTCGGGATAGCGCACAAAAAAGGAGTGGCTGAGTATCGTCTCGGGCGGGTACTTCCATTTCTGGTTGTACAGGCCGTCAACGCTTCGGAAATCGGGTATGCCGCTCTCCGTGGAGACGCCCGCTCCGCCGAAAAACACGACGTTGTCGCTGCTGTCTATCCACTGCTTGAGCTTTAATATTTTCTCATCCATAGCAATCACTCCTAATTGATTTATTATACTATAATGTTTTTAGCTAATCAAGCAAATATTGTTCAATTATGGCCGCAACTCCGTCACTGTCACAATCGGGCGCGATAACGTCCGCCATGGCCTTAACGCGCGCGCTGCCGTTTGCCATTGCCGCCTTCAAGCCTGCCGCGGCAAGCATTTCCTCGTCGTTTTGCGCATCGCCTATCGCTATGCACTCGGACATATCTATGCCGAGCCTTGCGCACAGAGCCTTGAGTCCCCGCGCCTTGCTCACGCCTGTCGCGTTAATTTCAAGCGAACGCTCCGTTTTGCTCGTAAAGCGCACGGGCAGGACTTTTATCTGCTCATACACGGCGTCGGCTTCACCGTCGGCGGCAAAAAACAGATTGAGCTTTTCCAAGCGCTTGGGATCGTCCATAAAAAATCCGAAGGCATCGTCCACGAGTGTCATCCCCTTGCGGTAAATAGGCTCATAGGCACTCAGCCCGAAGTCTGCGCAGTTATCGACGCACCATGAGCTGCTGTAGGTCTTGTCCTCAATGAAGATGATGGGCATGACATAGCCTGCGGCGCGCGCGGCAATGTACTTGACCGTTTCGGGGTCCATGGTTTCATACAGGAGCTTTTCCCCCGTGAGAGTGTCGATAACGGACGCACCGGAGCCCGTGACGGCATAGCGCATTCCGCGAACCTTATCAATATAGGGCTTCACAAGACTTATGCTGCGCCCTGTTGAAAACACCACGATCTTCCCCTGCTCTATCGCCATTTCCATCGCGGCAACCGTGCGGGGCGTGAGTTCCTTTTTCGAGTTGAGCGCCGTCGAATCCATATCGGCGGCAAGAATCTTATATTTCATTTCTCTCTCCCTGTGCTTCGTGCGTAGTAGAATATGTACTGCTGGGCAAGCCCCGCGTATTCTCCGAGGCTCTCCGGCTTAAAATCAGGCGGAAAATTTTCCTTTAACGCCCGCTTCATCCAAACGTCAACGGGAAACGCCTCCATATGCCACAGGCCAAACAGCACAACGCAATTGGCGACCTTTTCCCCTACACCGCGAATATTACGCAGAGCTTTTATCGCGCTTTTGTAATCGCAGCGGCGAAGCTCGTCGAGGTCAGTCTCTCCGCTCACCACGGCGCGCGCGGCGGCAATGATGTATTCTGCCCTGTAGCCGGCTCGTATGCAGGCTAAGTCCTCCGGCTCGAGCTCTGCAAGGCGGCTTGCGCTCGGAAAGGCGTAGCATACGCCCGCGGGAGTCTCAATTTCATCTCCGAAGCCCTCGCAAAGGCGCTCGACGATGCCCTTTATGCGGCTTATGTTATTGCACTGCGAGATTATAAAGGAGCACAGCGCCTCCCAGCCGTCCTGCCGTAAAATGCGTATCCCATAGCCGTATTTTGTGCATTTTTCGAGGTAATCACCGCGAAACGCGCTGCTTGCGGCAGCATAATCCGTGTCCAAATCGAAATAGCGGCGCCATAGCTCATCGGGCGCAGACGATGTTATGTAAACCTCTCCGTCCTTCACAGAGACCTCGGCATAATAGCCCTGCACCACGCCGCGGTAGACGCCGTCCTCCCCCGCATTCCAGCGGAAGCACTGACCGCATTCAAAGGTTTTGACAATATCGAGTTCTTTTTCACTGCAAAGCTTCATCGCATACCTCAAAAGCACAAAAATCGGGAATAATTATATACCCTCGCGAGGATTTTTACAAGTTGCGCGGCGGCGCAAAATATGCGATAATATAAAAGTTAAGGCAAAATACAAAACAGGAGGTCTGTGATGGGCTTTTTGAACGAATATAACTCCAAGCTCAGGAGCGCCGAGGATGCCGTCAAGTGCGTCAAGAGCGGCGACTGGGTCGAATATACTACAAACTGCGGCTTCCCCGTCCGCTGTGACGCGGCGCTTGCAGCCAGGCGAGATGAGCTCAGTCGCGTCAAGGTGCGCGGCAATCTTATTTCCGGGCCGATGCAGATTATCGAATGTGACCCCGACATGGAGCACTTCGTGTACAATTCATGGCACTGCTCAAAATACGAGCGCACATTATGCGACGCGGGTCGTGCATTTTATGAGCCCATGTCTTTCAGAAATCTCGCATGGTATTATGAAAATTATCTAACCTCCGACGTGTGTATGGTGACAGTCTCGGACATGGACGACGAGGGATATTTTTTCTTCGGCTCCTCGCTCGGCGTATCAAAGTGCATTGCTGACAACTCTCGCATTGTCATAGTCGAGGTAAACCGCAATGTTCCGCGCATAGGCGGCGGCTTCGGGAACAAGATACACATTTCCGAGGTGGACTATATAGTTCAAAGCGGCGACCCTCCTCTGCCGGAAATGGCAAGCGCTCCTCCGAGTGAGGCGGACACGAAGATGGCTCAGCTTCTGCTGCCGTATATCAAAGACGGCTCGTGTATCCAGCTTGGCATAGGCGGTATGCCGAACGCGCTCGGAAGGCTCATTGCCGACAGTGACCTCAAGGACTTGGGTATGCACACGGAGCTGTGCTCGAACGGATACCTCGCCATGTTCAAGGCAGGAAAGCTCACTAATGCAAAAAAAACGCTCCATCCCGGCAAGGGGGTGCTCGGCGTAGCGATAGGCACAAGGGAGTTCTATGACTGGCTCGATGACAACCCCGACTATATCGGCTGCCCGATTTCATACGTTAACGACCCTTACGTTATCGCGCAAAATGACAACATGATCTCCATTAACGCCTGCATATCCGCAGACCTCTACGGTCAGATAAGCTCCGAGAGCTCAGGCACAAGGCAGATAAGCGGCACGGGCGGTCAGCTCGATTTCGTGAGCGGCGCAATGATGTCCAAGGGCGGAAAGTCCTTTATATGCATGAGCAGCACCCACACGGACAAAAACGGCGTTATGCACAGCCGCATCGTCCCCGCTTTTACGGGCGGCGACATCATCACCACACCGCGCTCACTCACACACTACGTTGCCACGGAATACGGCATCGTATGTCTTGCGGGTCTCACGACTTGGGAGCGCGCGGACGCAATGATAAGCATCGCCCACCCCGATTTTCGGGATGAGCTTATTAAAGCAGCCGAGAAAAACCGAATCTGGCTGCCGTCAAACAAGAGGTAAAAGGCTATGAACATCGGATCACTGCGTGTCGGCAGACCCTCCGACGCAGACAAAAGACTCCCAAAGGAGCAAAAATGCTATGATATGCTCGACAGGCTCGGCGTCGAATACGCCGGCGTAGACCACGAGCACGCGGACACGATCGAGGTCTGCCATGAGATAGAATCCACGCTCGGCGCGAAGATATGCAAAAATCTTTTCCTGACAAATCGCCAGCAGACCGAATTTTACCTGCTGCTCATGCCGGGCGATAAGCCGTTCAAGACAAAGCTGCTGTCAAAGCAGATCGGCACGGCGCGCCTTTCATTTGCGTCGAGCGAGCATATGCAGGAGCTTCTGGACATAACTCCCGGCTCCGTGAGCGTGCTCGGGCTTATGAACGACGGCGGCAGAGTGCATCTTGTCATCGACTCCGACCTTTTGAAGGATGAGTTCATAGGCTGCCATCCGTGCATAAACACCTCCACGCTCAGGATAAGAACCTCGGATATTCTCGAAAAGTTTCTTCCCGAGGTCGGGCATGAATATGCCGTCGTTGAGCTTCCGTGGGAGGTGGAGTGATGAAGATCGGAATTCTTTGCGCCTGCGCACCTGAGTTTGAGCCGTATAAAGCGGCGCTGGGCGGCGAAATTAAATCCGTTTGCGGCGCAAAATATGTTGAGGGAATGCTCTGCGGCAAGGAGGTATGCGCGCTGTTCTGCGGGCTGGGCAAGGTCAACGCCGCCATGGGAGCGGCATCGCTCGTGCGTGAGCTCGGCTGCGCTCGCGTTATCATGTCCGGCGCTGCGGGCGCCATCGCAAAGGGACTGCACATAGGTCAGTGCATCATGATAACAGACTGCGTTTACCACGACCTGCTCCCCGAGCTTATCACGCAATATCATCCGAATGACATAGACCCTGATTTTAAATGCTCGTCCGATATCGTCGAGCTCGGACGCAGCGCCGGGATGAAGTGCGGCAGAACGGTCACGGGCGACGTGTTCATTGCCGACGACGGGCGCGAGAGCATTATTGAGCGCTTTGACCCTCTGTGCTGCGACATGGAGAGCGCCGCTGCCGCCCACGCCTGCTTTTTGCTCGATGCGCCGTTTAACTGCGTGCGCGCAATATCCGACACCGAGGACGAGGCGGGACTCGGCAGCTTTGAGAAAAACGTTGAGTTTGCCGCGCAAAAGGCCTTTGACGGAGTGTGCGCCGTTCTCGAAAAGCTATAAAAATGACCCACCCTGTGTAAATCTACGCAGGGTGGGTCATTTTTATCGTCAAATCATTTTTTCTTCCGCTTAACAAGCAGGAGCACACAGTGCGTAAGCCACGCGCCGATAAGTCCGCAGAGGATATAAATTGCGGCGACGGCACAGGCGTAGACAAGACCGAAAGCCACCTCGGCGACCGCCTCGTTTTTAAAGCCTATCGCAGCAAAGGCCTCGCAGACTATCCAGACCGTCATGGCCGTCAGCGAGTATCTGTAAAATGTCTCCTTGTCGGCGCTGAAATAGCGAACGGCACAGCCGAACGCTGCGGCAATAAGGAATGGCGGCAGATTGCGCAAATCGAAGTTGAGCAGTATAAACCTATCAAGAAAGAACGAATAGCCCCAGCCGAGGCAGAGCATCGCCGTCAGCGCAACGAGCATGAGCGCTATGAGCCGCCATCTTCGGTTTAATTCCCTCCTCTGCACGCTCAGTGCCTCGAAAACGAGCTGCGTGACCTCGGGAGCGCTGACGTTCGACTCCGGCGCCCTTTCGCCGCGGATTATCTCCGCCGGACTTACGCCGAGCACGCGCGAAAGGTCCTCGATGAGCGTAACGTCGGGAAAACGCTTGCCGCGCTCCCAATTAGACACCGCCTGCTTCGACACTCCGACGGCATCGGCAAGATCTGCCTGAGTCATATTCTTTTCTTCTCTCATTTGCTCGATAAGCCTCCCTGTTTTGTTCATCTCCATGCTGCTTCCTCCTTTCGTTTGTAAATCCAGTTTATTTCCATTCTACCATAAAAGTCAATAAACGCTCTGTTGACCTGCACAAAAACGCAAAAAAGATCCCGCATCATACGATACGGGATCTTAATTGCGCATTAGTAGTAACGCTTATTCTTGTTCTTGCGTGCTGCCTCGCTCTTCTTGCGGCGCTTAACGCTGGGGCTCTGGTAGTACTCTCTCTTTCTCAGATCGGCAAGTACACCGGCCTTGGCACAGCTGCGCTTAAATCTTTTAAGAGCATTGTCCAGAGATTCGTTCTCCTTGACATAGACTTCAGACATTTATTTCACTCCCTCCATTAACACCTTTCGGCGCTTTAAGGGCCAAATTCATGGCTTAACGAATGATATTATACTAATTTATCAGCCCAATGTCAACCATTACTTTATGATAAGGTTAACAAGTTTATTCTTGACCACGATGGTCTTGACGAGCTGCTTGCCCTCCATCAGGCGCTTTACCTTTTCGTCGGCACAGGCGGTGTCAATAATAACGCTGTCCTCGGAGTCGGACGGGACGGTGATGGTGGTCTTGAGCTTGCCGTTGACCTGAACTGCCATCTCGCGGGTAGCATCGACGGTCTTTGCCTCGTCATACTCAGGCCACGACATCTGCATCGCCATCTTGCCCTCTTTTTCGGCATAGCCCATGAGCTCCCACATTTCTTCGGTTATGTGCGGCGCAAAGGGGCTGAGCAGCAGAATGAGCGTTTTCACGTCGCCTCTGGTGCAGCCGTTTGCATAGAACTCGTTGACCATGCTCATGAGAGCTGCGATCGCGGTGTTCATCTTGAGCTCGTAAATATCCGAGCCGACCTTCTTGATGGTCTTATGAATGACCGATTCGTTCTTGGGAGAATGGTTCTCGTCGTCGGACGCCATCTCCATGAGGTTCCAGCAGCGGTCGAGGAAGCGCTTCGAGCCCTTGACCGCTTCGTTAGACCACGAAACCGCCTTCTCAAAGTCGCCGATGAACATGATGTGCATACGCAGCGTGTCTGCGCCGTACTGGTTTACGATATCGTTGGGGTTGACAACGTTGCCGCGGGACTTGGACATCTTTTCGCCGCCCTCGCCGAGGATCATGCCGTGGCTCGTGCGCTTTGCATACGGCTCCTTGGTCGGAACGACGCCGATGTCGTACAGGAACTTGTGCCAGAAGCGGGAATACAGCAGATGCAGCGTCGTGTGCTCCATGCCGCCGTTATACCAATCGACGGGGCCCCAATAATCGACCGCTTCCTTGGAAACAAGGGCCTTATCGTCGTGCGGGTCCATATATCTGAGCCAATACCAGCTCGAGCCTGCCCAGTTGGGCATCGTATCGGTCTCACGCTCGGCCTTGCCGCCGCACTTCGGGCAGGTGGTCTCGACCCAATCGCGCATCTTTGCGATGGGAGACTCGCCGTTATCGGTCGGCTCGTAGTTTTCAACGTCCGGCAGGAGCAGCGGAAGCTCCTCCTCGGGTACGGGCACCCAGCCGCACTTCGGGCAGTTTACCATGGGAATAGGCTCGCCCCAATAGCGCTGGCGGGAGAATACCCAGTCGCGCAGCTTGTAGTTGACCTTTTCCTTGCCTATGCCCTGCTCCACGACGTATTTTTTCATCGCGGGAATGGCTTCTTTAACGGTCATGCCGTTGAGGAAGCCGGAATTGACCATGACGGCGCTGTCGTCCTTTGCGACGAATGCCTCCTTGGTGATATCGCCGCCGGCAACGACCTCGACGATGGGCAGACCGAACTTGGTCGCAAACTCCCAGTCGCGCTGGTCATGACCGGGGACGCCCATGACGATACCGGTGCCGTAGCCCATGAGGACGTAGTCGGAAACGAACATCGGCAGCATATTATGCGTTACGGGGTTTTCTCCCTCAACGCCGACAATACGCACGCCGGTTTTGTCTTTATTGAGCTCGCCGCGCTCGAAATCGGACTTCTTCGCGGCCTCCTTGCGGTATGCCTCGACCTCGTCCCAGTTTTCTATCTTGTCCTTCCACTCGTCAAGCAGAGGGTGCTCGGGGGAAATGACCATGTAGGTCGTGCCGAAGAGCGTGTCGGCGCGGGTCGTGTAGACGGTGACCTCGGTGCCGATATTGGTCTTAAAGGTGATCTCGGTGCCGGTGGAGCGGCCTATCCAGTTGCGCTGCTGGATCTTGACGCGCTCGAGATAATCAACGTCATCAAGATCGTCGATAAGACGCTGTGCATACTCGGTTATCTTGAGCATCCACTGGCTCTTTTCCTTGCGGATGACCTCACTGCCGCAGCGCTCGCACACTCCCTCAACGACCTCCTCGTTTGCAAGAACGCACTTGCAGGAGGTGCACCAGTTGACAGGCATGGTGGTCTTATACGCAAGACCGTGCTTGTACATCTGAAGGAATATCCACTGCGTCCACTTGTAGTACTTGGGGTCGGTGGTGTCTATGACACGATCCCAATCAAAGCCGTAGCCGAGCATTTTGAGCTGCGAGGTGAAGGTGCTTATGTTCTGCGCGGTGACCTTTGCAGGGTGGATGTGGGTCTTGATGGCGTAGTTTTCCGTCGGCAGACCGAAAGCGTCAAAGCCGATGGGATACAGAACGTTGTAGCCGTCCATTCTCTTCTTGCGGCAAACGATATCCAGCGCGGTGAAGGGTCTGGGGTGACCGACGTGCAGTCCCTGACCGGAGGGGTACGGGAACTCGATAAGGCCGTAGAACTTGGGGCGGGTCGTGTCACCGGTGATGGCTGCGTAGGGCTTTTTCTCCTCCCAGATGGCCTGCCACTTCTTTTCAATTGCTGCGAAATCGTATTTCATTTTAATTAACTCCCTTATAGTTAAGATAATATTTTTGGTTGGAATGCCCCTTAGCAGGGGCCTATAAGGGATGAGAGCTCGACCTCCTGAGCGTCGGACCACAGGTGCTCGAGGTTATAGAATTCTCTGGCTTCCTCGGTGAACACGTGTGCCACGACACAGCCGAAATCGAGAAGGACCCAGCTTCCGCTGCGATAGCCCTCGCGGCGGATGGGAGGCTCGCCTGCCTCGCTCATTTCCTTGTCGATCGCGTCCGTAAGAGATTTTATATGCGTGGAGGATGTGCCTGTGCAGATAACGAAATAATCGCACAGTGTGGTGAGTTTTTCGGTTTTCAGGACCTTGATGTCCTTGCCTTTTTTGTCGCTGAGCGCCTTTGCGGCGATCTTTACGACTTCATCGGGTGTCATCATGAAATTATATCATCCTTATCGTTAACTTAAATTGCTGCTTTTAAAGCTGTTTACGGGGGCATTTGCCATTGCCGAGGAGGAGCTGTAATTGAGGAAGGAGCTCACGCCGCCTTGCAGCACGCCCGTCGTCGAATAGAAGCTGCCGTCCTTGTAGGTGACGATATCGACGTTCTTGCTCGTGACCTCGGTCTCCCAGGGGTTGAGATGCTCGTTTACCATGTCGAGCCATGCGTCAATGTCGCAGAATACATAGCTTGCGCCGAATATGCTGCCGTTGGTGTTGCCGGGCATAGTCATGAACTTTATGCCGTCCTTATTGAGCTTCATAAACTCCTTTGCGTAGAAGAGCATATCCTCGGTGGAAAGGTTCGTTTTCATGTTGCCGGTAACTATGCTGATGACCTCGGTAAGATTGGGGATGTTCTTGAGGCTGAGCATCTGACTCGCAACAGCCATAAGAAGCTCGTGCTGCATATCGATGCGCTGGATATCGCCGCCGGCATAGCCGCTTCTGAAGCGCATGAGCTGGACGAACTGCTCACCGCTGAGCTTCTGCTGACCTGCCGCAATGTGGATGTGCAGATCCTGAGTCGGATCGTCGTAATCCATTCCGGGAGGCACGTCAAACTGCACGCCGCCTATCGTATCGACGACCTTCTCGGCCGCCTCCATATTGACGAGGATATATCCGTCAACGTCGAAGCCGAGGAATGACTGAATGAGCTCCTCGCGCATCTTCGCGATCGGGTCGCAATCGTAATAGGAGCTGCTCTTTACGCCGGAGTAGTATGCGGCATAGTGATACGCCGAGTTAGCCTTCTTGACCTCGTGCTTGAGGTTCGTGAGCGTATCACGAGGGATGCTGACAACGTCGAGAGTGTGGTTTACGGTGTCGAGCTTACCTATCATGATGGTGTCGGTATTATTACTGACAACGTCAACGCCCGCAACCAGCACCGTATATACTCCCGGCTTTCTGCCTTCAACGGTTGCCGTCGGTGTGGGCTCATCGTCGCCGCCGTTTACTATTCCGCCGTTATTCTGCGTAGGTCCATCCATGAAAAATTCAATGTAGACAAACGCCGCTGCAAGCAGCACCACAATGGATAAAAGGACTATAAGAATGACCTTTATCGCCTTGCCCGCACCGCTCTTTTTCTTTGGCGGCTTGCCCTGAGCCTTGGGAGCGCTCGCCGTCTTAGCGGGTGCGCTGCTCTTATTTGCATACTCGTAATCATCCCTACGGGTATCGTTTTTTGACTTGTGCGAGCTGCTGTGCTTCCCGCCCTTTTTGCCTCCGAATAGCTGCATATCACTTTTTCCCTTCTCTGTCGGCACCCCGGCCGTTATTGCTGCTGCGATGCGTAGCGCGAATACCACTCATACGCATCCTTTGTCGCATAATACGGTTCCTGACCATAGCTTTTTATATCTTCAAGGCTCATTTCAAGTCCGAGCGTCATCGCCTTGTCAAGGTCTTCATAGGCAAGTCTTCTGAGCTTGTCAACGCCCTCAAAGTCGCGGTTTGGCTCGATGTAATCAGCCATGTAGATTATTTTTTCCAAAAGATTCATATCGGGCTTGCCGGTGGTGTGCCAGCGTATGGCGTCATAGACCTCGTCGCTGATATTAAAAAGATCCCTTGCGAGCGCCGCTCCCGTTTTTGCGTGCAGGAGTTTTACATTTTCTTCTTCCGAAGTATCGTTTATGATACCATATTTTCTGCACAATATCAATTGGTCGGATAATACAAGTTTTTTTGTAATATCATGCAGAATTCCGGCTTCCGCGGCATTTTCGGGGTCCTCGCCCCATTTCATGGCAAGACTCACCGCCTCCGCCTCGCAGCCGACAACGTGCGCGACACGATTTGGCTTGAGCATGGCATACGCCTTTTCGCGCAGCCAATACAGCTCCGGTCTTGCGTCATAGTCACCGTTTCTTATTATTCTCGCATAGACATCCTCGGGAATATACGAGGCGCCGCGCCGCTCCGGCAGCATTTGGCGGATATCCGACGAGGACATGGGCTTGGGCTCGTGGTTAATAAACACGCACCGTGCGCCGTAGGTCTTCATGAGATATTCCGCGTGCTGCATGATGCTCGCATCCTCGCCCTCGTTGCGGCTGAATACGCCGAGCGTCATGTTTTCAAGAAGGAAGCGGAATCTGTACCATTCTTCAAAGCTCAAGAGCATATCGCAGCCCATGACGAAGGTGAACTCCGCGCCGGGGTACAGCTGCATGAGTCTTTCGAGGGTGTCCGCGGAATAGCTCTTGCCCTCGCGCGTTATCTCGATATCCGAGACCTCCGCGCCGGGAATATCGGCAAAGGCAAGACGCACGAGCTCCAGGCGCTCCCAAGCGTCGGGGCTTCCGTCGGCAAGCTCCTTATGCGGAGGTATGCTCGCGGGTATTATCAGAAATTTATCCGGCTGCAAAAACTCCTGCGCCGTGCGCGCGGCCTCGACATGACCGCAGTGCGGAGGGTTGAAGCTGCCGCCGTAGATGGCAATTTTCATTTCTTCTTTTCTTTCACAAGAGCTATTTTAGGCTCTTTTTCGTTACGCTTATACAGAACGAACTTGCTTCCTATCGTCTGCACGGTCTCAGCCGCGCATTTTTCCGCAAGCTCGTCGGCGGCCTCACGCGCGGAAAGCAGGCTGTTCTCCAGCACTCTGCCCTTTATGAGCTCGCGCGCCTTGAGAGCGTCCTTCACCTGCGTGACGGTATTTTCGGTTATGCCGCCCTTGCCTATCTGGATTATCGTATCCTCGTTCATTGCGATGCCGCGAAGCTGTGCCCGCTGCTTACTTGTCAGTGCCATTGTGTATCCTCAGTTCTTCCTTAAATTTTGCGAGCGCTCTGGCTCTGTGAGATATGGTGTTTTTAAAATCGGTGCCGAGCTGCGCCATACTCTTGTCATAGCCGTCGGGCATGAATACGGGGTCGTAGCCGAAGCCGCCCTCGCCGCGCGGTGCGGGGAGAATGCTGCCGTTACACTCTCCCTCGGTACGAATTACCGAGCCGTCGGGCAGCAGGCAGCATATGCTCGAAACGAATTTTGCTTTTCTGTTTTCGGCATCGCCCATCTTTTTGAGAAGATACTCATAACGCTCCTTATCGGTTGCGTCGTGACCGCCGGGGGCGTAGCGCGCCGAGTAAACGCCCGGCTCGCCGCCGAGAACCTCGACCATGAGCCCCGAATCGTCGGCAACGGTAGCCTCACCGGTCGCGTCGAAAACGGCCTTTGCCTTGAGATAGGCATTTTCCGCAAACGTGGTGCCGGTCTCATCGACCTCGAAGTCGCAGCCTGCTTCGCGCTGGGAAAGGATCTCAACGTCCATGTCGGAGAGTATCGCCTTGAGCTCCTTGAGCTTTTTTGCGTTGTTGCTTGCAAGTATGAGCTTAATCATTTGAACAGCGCCTCCACAAATTCCTTTGAGTTAAACGGAATGAGGTCGTCGATGCCCTCACCGACGCCGATGTATTTAACGGGCAGACCCAGCTCGTGCTCAATGGCAAAAACGATGCCGCCCTTTGCCGTGCCGTCAAGCTTCGTGAGGACTATGCCGGTGATGCCGGCGGTCTCAAGAAACTGCTTTGCCTGAATGAGTCCGTTCTGTCCGGTGGTGGCGTCGAGCACCATGAGCGTTTCGATGTCTGCCTCGGGCAGCTCGCGCTTTACTACGCGGGTTATTTTGTTAAGCTCATTCATAAGATTTGCCTTATTGTGCAGTCTGCCGGCGGTGTCAATGATGATAACGTCCGCCTGTCTCGACTTTGCCGCGCAAATGCCGTCATACACGACGGAGGCGGGGTCGCTGCCCTCCTCGTGGCGGACTATGTCCGAGCCCGAGCGCTCTGCCCATATACCGAGCTGCTCCGCGGCGGCGGCACGGAAGGTATCTCCCGCGCACAGCAGGACTTTCTTGCCCTCGGCCTTCATGCTCGCGGCGAGCTTGCCGATGGTCGTGGTCTTGCCGACGCCGTTTACGCCGACCATGAGTACAACGGACGGCTTCGTCTCGAGCTTCAGACTCGTATCAAGACCTCCGAGCATATCCTGCATATACTCCACGAACGCTGCCTTCGCGTCTCTGCCGCGGTTCACTCTGCCGCGATAGAGCAGGCGCTTATAATCCTTCATTATCTGCTCCGTGGTCTCGCCGCCGATATCGGCCATGATGAGCATTTCCTCAAGCTCATCGTAAAAATCCTCGCTGTCGATATCGTAATTGCGGAATATCTCCTCGAGGTCTTCGATATTTTTGCGGGTCTTGGTCAACCCGGAAAACATTTTATCAAAAAAGCCCATTGTTACACTCCTCAGTCGTTTTCGATGGTGCGCTGCGCCTGGTCAAGATCGAGCTCTATGACCTTGGAGACGCCCTTTTCCTGCATGGTGACGCCGTACAGGTGGTCTGCCTCCTCCATGGTGCCGCGGCGGTGGGTTATGACTATAAACTGCGTCTTGTCGCACATCTTGCGCATATAATCGGCGTAGCGGATAACGTTTGCCTCGTCCAGCGCCGCTTCTATCTCGTCCATGACGCAGAACGGGGTCGGGCGCACCTTGAGTATCGCAAAATACAGCGCGATCGCAACGAACGCCTTCTCGCCGCCGGACAGCAGGCTTATATTCGAAACTGCCTTTCCGGGCGGCTGCACCTTTATCTCTATGCCGCACTCGAGCGGGTCTGATTCGTCCTCGAGCATGACCGAAGCCTTGCCGCCGCCGAAAAGCTCAAGAAAGGTCTCGCGGAAGTTCTCGTCAATGAGCTTAAACTGGCCGAGGAACACTTCCTTCATCTCGTTTGTGACGTCGTTTATTATGCCCAGCAGGTCATTTTTCGCCTTCTCTATATCGCTGCGCTGACCGGTGAGATATTCATAGCGGGTGTTGACGCGCTCGAACTCCTCGATAGCACCGATGTTCGGTGTGCCGAGGGCGGATATCTGACGGCGCAGATCGTTAATGCCGCGGGTCTCCTTCTGGAGATTTTCGATGGGCTGGCGCACAGACTCGGCAGCGGTGAAGCTCAGCTCGTAGTTATCCCAGAGCTTATCGAGTATCTGCTTTTCCTCCATATCGGCGGCAAGCTTCTTCTGCTCGAGCCTTGCACAGCTTCGCTCAAGCTCAAGCAGGCGGCGGTTTGACTCCTGGCTGTCCTTGTCGGCCTTTGTCCTGCGCCCCTCAAGCTCAAGCCGCTTTGCGTTTATTTCGGCTATCTCGGCTTTGATCTTTTCCGCTTGAGCGAGAATATCATCACGCTGCTTCAAAACGGCATCAAGCTGCTTTGCGATATCGCCGCAGGCGCTCTGAGCCCGCTCGATCGCTGCTGCGCGAAGCTCACTGTCGCCGGAAAGGCTCTGTGCAAGCACCCTGAGCTGCTCGACCGAGGCGAGAGTTGCGCGTCTCTCGGCATCTGCCGAGGCCTTGTCGCGCAGTATCTCGCCGCGCTCCTCAACAGCGGCGTCAAGCTCGTATCTCAGACCTGAAAGCGCATTTACGGCTCTTTCGAGCTCACGCTCGGAGTTATCGTATTCCCTGCCGAGGCTGACTCTGCGCTTTTTGAGATCCTCCAGCTCGTTTGCTCTGGACAGTATGCCCGTGCCGCGGGCGGCGCTGCCGCCTGTCATCGAGCCGCCGGCGTTTATGAGCTGACCGTCAAGGCTCACTATGCGCAGACGGTTGCCGTTTGCCTTGGACATACGCACGGCGTCGGCAAGAGTTTCGGCAACGCCCGTCCTGCCGAGCAGGTTTGCGAATATACCGTCGTATTTTTTGTCAAAGCTCACAAGGTCATACGCAACGCCGACAAAGCCGGGGTCGTTGACAGGAGCATCGCGCATCACGCTTCCGCGCACGGTGTCCACCGGCAGGAAGGTCGCACGGCCGGAGTCGGAGCGCTTTAGCATCTCGATGGCGCTGCGGCCGTCGTTTTGCGTGTCGATGACTATATTCTGCATCGCAGCGCCCAACGCCGTTTCAACGGCAAGCGCGTATTCGTTATCCGTCTTTATAAGATTGGCGACGGGGCCATGCACTCCGCGCAGGTTTCCCCTGCCCGCTTCGCGCATGACGGTCTTGACCGCCTTGGAAAAGCCCTCGTACTCCTTTTCCATTTCCGCGAGCATATGTATGCGCGCATCCATGCTGCGGCAGTCTACCGACAGGCGGTTGACCTTTTCTCTGAGCGCAGCGGCTGCGTTTTCACGGTTTTGCAGCTTCATGCGGCAGCCCTCGATGACATTATCGCTGCTACTCTGCTTGCGCTCAAGCTCCGCTATCGTATCGGAAAGGCTCTTTGCCTTTTCGCTGTTTTCGTTTATCTGCTTTTCTATCTCAAGCAGGCGGCTTTGAGCTCCGGCGATGTCGCTTTTCATGCGCTCGACGGATTCCTCGCTGCTTTTGATATTCGCTCTCAGAACGGCGGCGCGGGAGTCACATTCTGCGGCTCTGCCCTCCGTCTGCGAAAGACGCTCGCGCGCCTTGTCTGCCTCCATCTCCTTTTCGTGCATACGCTCGGAGATGCTGTCCGTCGAGGCATACAGAGCCTCAAGGCTGCGGTGAGCCTCGTCAAGCTCGGCCTTGGCGTTTTCGCAGTCGGCGCCTATCACCTGAGCCTGGGAGCGCAGCTTATCGAGCGTCGCCATCCAAACGGAGATCTCACGCACACGCAGCTCATCGCGCAGCACGAGGAATTTCTTTGCCGTCTCCGACTGCTTTCGCAGCGGCTCGACCTGAAGCTCAAGCTCGTCTATCTTGTCGTTTATGCGCAGGAGGTTTTCCTCGGTTTTCGCAAGCTTGCGCTCGGACTCCTCCTTGCGGCTGCGATAGCGCGATATGCCGGCGGCCTCCTCAAAGACCTCGCGGCGGTCGGTGCTCTTATTCGACACGATCTCCGCTATCTTGCCCTGACCGATGATGGAGTAGCCGTCGCGGCCGAGTCCCGTGTCCATAAGAAGGCTGTTTATGTCCTTAAGGCGCACCGCCTCGCGGTTTATGTAATACTCGCTGTCGCCGCTGCGGTAATAGCGTCGGGTGAGCATGAGCTCGGTGTTGTCGCAATCGAAAATATGCTCGGTGTTGTCGATAATAAGCGTGACCTGCGCAAAGCCGAGAGCGCCGCGCTTTTCCGTGCCGCCGAAGATGACGTCTTCCATTTTGCCGCCGCGCAGAGTCTTTGAGCGCTGCTCGCCCATGACCCAAAGTATAGCGTCGGATATATTCGATTTGCCCGAGCCATTCGGTCCGACTATTGCCGTTACATCTTTTTCAAACGTTATTCGGGTCTTGTCCGGAAAGGACTTAAACCCCTGAAGTTCCAAAGCTTTAAGATACAAATGCTCTACCTCAAAAAATTAATGTTTCGGATTATTTTATAATAAACGGCGGCCTTAATCAATAGTACCGACGATGATTTGACCACTTTTTACATTTGCTTCATGAATTTTCAGCGATGCAAGCCCGAATTCCTCGGTCAGTGCCGCAATATTGCATCGGTGCTGCCCCGTCATTTTGGAAACGTCCGAGCGGTTTACGTCGATGGTAACTCTGCTGCCGCGGGCAACGCCGGCAAGACCTGCGCGCGCTTTTTCGAGCATCATGCGCGAGCGCACGAGCTCACCGAGGGCAGGATGATACGCCCCGCCGAGAGCGTCACCGCCGGAGAGGTCCTCCGTGGGGTTGAGCCCCATGCGGATTATGGGTATCCCCGCCTCGTCAAACAGCGGCACTATCCTGGCGCACACGCGCACGGCGTCCTCGACGCTGTGCTCATTATACGTCCCTGCGCGCCACATATCGCACAGCACCGTGTCGCGCACGATGACGGTCGGATATATACGCACGCCGTCGGGTGCAAGGGCTATTATTTTTTTTGCGGTCTCGATGCAGCTTTCGTCCGTATCGCCCGGAAGCCCCGTCATCATTTGCAGGATAAGCCCGAAGCCGCGGCTCTTTATAAGCCGTGACGCATTTTCGACGTCTGCGCTGTCGTGACCGCGCCCCGTCAGCAGCAGGACCTTATCACACATGGACTGCGCGCCGAGCTCAATGACCTCAACGCCGTATTTTTTGAGCCTTTTCAGCACGGTCTCGTCGATGGCGTCCGGACGGGTGGAGAGCCTTATTGAGCTTATGACGCCGCTCTCAAGATATGGCTGCGCCGCCTCAAGAAGCTCCGTCTGCGCACCCTCGGGTATCGCCGTGAAGCTGCCTCCATAAAACGCCAATTGCCGCTTTGTCCCCTGTGGGGTCAAGGCGGCTGCTTCTTCTATCGCATTTTTGACGGTCTGCGCCGTGGCTGGCTCGGTATGACCGGATATTCTGCGCTGATTGCAGAAAACGCAGTCATTCGGGCAGCCCAAATGCGGCACAAACACGGGGATAATACTGTTTCTCGCTGTCATTTGCTCAGTCTCTCAAGTGCGCGGCAGGCGGCGGCCTGCTCGGCTTCTTTCTTCGTTCTTCCGCTGCCGGAGCCGACGAGCTTTTCGTCGAGATACACCTCCGCCATGAACACCTTGTCGTGGTCGGGGCCGGATTCACCGGCGGCCTTATACTGAAGAACGTGGCCGGGCTTCTGCTGAACAAGCTCCTGAAGCTCAGTCTTGTAATCCGTTGCGTGGTGAGCCTTAATGCTCTCGGGACTGAGAACCATGCGCTTTATAAAGCGCTCGGCAGGCTCAATACCGCCGTCAAGAAACATTGCGGCGATGACTGCCTCCACCGCGTCGGCAAGAATGGACGCGCGGGCTCTGCCGCCGCTTTTTTCCTCGCCGTTGCCCATGCGCAGGCAGTCACCGAGGTTGAGCTCACGCGCGACCTCATAAAGGCTGTGCTCGCACACGAGCTCAGCGCGCACCCTCGTCATCTTGCCCTCGGGCAGTGCGGGGGTCATATCATACAGGTGCCTTGCCGTGACAAAGCCAAGCACCGAGTCGCCCAAAAATTCAAGGCGCTCGTTGCTGGGTATGCCCTCGGCTCTGTTTTCGTTTGCATATGAGCTGTGAGTCAGAGCGTTTTTGAGAAGCTCCTTGTTTTTGAACTCATAGCCCAGTTTTTCTTCAAGCTTTTTCACTTGCTTACACTTCTTCCGAAATCTTCATGTAGTCTATATTCTTCTCGATATCGCCGACTATATCCGCCTCGGCAAACGCCATTGCCTGGCGGATCGCGGCGAAGAATGCCTCGTCGCCGGACGAGCCGTGAGCCTTGATAACGGGCTTGGATATACCGAGGAATGCCGTGCCGCCGACCTCGTTGGGGTCTATGCGCTTCGCGATGCCCTTGACGTCCTTTTTAACGACGGCTGCTGCGAGCTTATTCTTAGTGCTGGACATGAATACGCCCTTGAGCTCGCCGAATAGCCACTTTGCGACGCCCTCAGCAGTCTTGAGCGCAATATTGCCGGAAAAGCCGTCGGTCACGACGACGTCAACGCCGCCGAGAAGCATGGTGCTCGCCTCGACATTTCCTACGAAGTTTATACGCCCGTCTTCCTTTGCCTTGGTGAGGAGCTTATAGCTCTCGTGCTGCAATGCGCCGCCCTTGGTGGGCTCGACGCCGATGTTTAAAAGTCCGACTCTGGGGTCGGAAAGTCCCATCATGCGGCGGGCATAGAAGCTGCCCATATAAGCAAATTGCAGCAGGTACTCGGGAGTGCACTCGGCATTTGCGCCGCAGTCGATGAGCATGATGCCGTTTTCGCTGCTCGGGAGCACGGGCGCCATCGCAGCACGGCGAACGCCCTTGACGCGCTTGACGATAAGCGTTGCGCCGGTGAGCAGAGCGCCGGTGGAACCTGCGGATACCATTGCGTCGCCGCCGCCGTTTTTGAGAAGATTGAGTGCGACGGTCATGGATGAATCCTTCTTGCGGCGGGTGGCGGTGCTCGGATCGTCCTCCATGCTGACTACCTCGCGCGCATCGACTATCTCGATGCCGTGTCTGTCCTCGCCGAGATATTTTTCTATCTCTTCCTGCCTTCCGACGAGCACGAGCTCTGCGCCGAGCCTGTCGCGGGCATAAACGGAGCCCTTTACTATGGCCTCGGGGGCGTTGTCGCCGCCCATTGCGTCAACGATTATCTTCACTGCCGAAAATCTCCTTTTTCATAAGTTCATCTATAATAGCCAGACTCCTTGCAGAGATCTCGGCGTTTTTGTTGCGCTTGCCCTTGACTCGGTAGCCCAGAGGCGAAATGATGCCGAAGTTAATATTCATGGGCTGGAAATCGCCGACGCTGCCGCCGGATATGTAAAGGCTCAGTGCGCCTATCGCGGTCTCCTGCGGGAAATCGACCGGCTCAAGTCCGAGAATTCGTGCCGCGGTCTCGATGCCGACGAGCATTCCGGATGCTGCGGACTCAACATAGCCCTCAACGCCGGTCATCTGTCCTGCAAAGCTCAGGCGCGGCTGCTCTTTAAGGCGATAGTAGCGATCCAGCAGCGTGGGGCTGTTAAGATACGTATTGCGGTGCATGACACCGTAGCGCACGAAGTTTGCATCCCTGAGCGCGGGTATCATGGAAAACACACGCTTCTGCTCGCCCCATGTCAAATGGGTCTGGAAGCCAACTATGTTATAGAGCGTTCCGTCGGCGTTATCCCGTCTGAGCTGCACGACGGCATAGTTTTCGCGTCCCGTCCTCGGATCGCGCAGTCCGACGGGCTTCATCGGGCCGTAGCGCAGGGTATCCTCCCCGCGCCGCGCCATGACCTCGACCGGCATGCAGCCTTCAAATACGCCGCCGTCGTCAAAGCCGTGCACCGCTGCCTCCTTTGCACTGCAAAGCTCGCGGATAAACGCCTTGTACTCGTCCTCGTTCATGGGGCAGTTTACATAATCCGCCGTTCCCTTATCATAGCGCGAGGCGAAAAACGCACTTTCCATGTCAACGCTCTCAAGCGTCACGATGGGTGCGACGGCATCGTAAAAATGCAGTCCCTCGCCGCCGCACAAGGCAACGATCTTATCGGCAAGCGCATCGCTCGTGAGAGGTCCCGTGGCAACTATAACCTCGCCCTCGGGAAAGTCCGCTGCCTCCTCGGCAATGATCTCGATATTCTCGCAGGCGCGGAGCTTTTCGGTTATATACCGTGCAAAGCCGTCGCGGTCAACGGCAAGAGCACCGCCCGCGGCAACGCGGTTTGCGTCCGCGCTTTCCATGATGAGCGATCCCATTTTCCGCATTTCCGCCTTGAGAAGTCCGACGGCGTTTGAAAGCTCGTCACTGCGCAGCGAGTTTGAGCACACGAGCTCGGAAAAATACTCCGATTTGTGCGCCGGGGACATCTTATTCGGCTTCATTTCGACGAGCCGCACCTTTATACCCCTGCGAGCGAGCTGCCATGCGCATTCGCTGCCGGCAAGCCCCGCTCCGAGGACAGTAACATTACTCATAAATTATTTTTCCTTGGTCTTTTTCGCCGCAGTCTTCTTTGCCGCGGGCTTTTTTGCCGATGACTTTTTCTCGGTTTTCTTATTGGACTTCTTTTCGTCCATCTTGTCCTCCGTGGCCTCGGCCGCGGGCTTTTTCTTATAGCCGCGCTTATCCTCAGGCACGAACTCGGGGCAATCCTCGTTTATGCAGAATGCCTTCATGCGGCCTCTGCCGCTGGGCTTAAAGAGCGTTTTTCCGCAGCTCGGGCAGTTGTCCTTCGTCGGGACGTACCATGTCATAAAGCCCTTTATCTCGCTGCCGTCCGCCGCAGTGCCGCGCCACGGGCAATCCGCGCCGCGCTCACAGGCGTAGTAGGTGTTGCCCTTTTTCGAGGTGCGCTTGAGTATACGGCTTCCGCACTTGGGGCACTTGCCGGGCATCTCGATGACGATGGGCTTGGTAAAGCTGCACTCGGGGTAAGCCGGGCAGGCGAGAAATCTTCCGAAGCGGCCGGATTTGACGACCATCTGCCGTCCGCAGACGTCGCAGTACTCGTCGCTCAATTCGTCCGGGACCTTTATTCTCACGCCGTCGAGCGCCTTCTCCGCGTTCTCCAGCTCGGCGCTGAAGTCGCCGTAGAAATCGCGCAGAAGCTGCTTCCAGTAGAGCTTTCCGCTCTCGACCTCGTCAAGCTCCTCCTCCATGTGGTTGGTGAACTTGAGATCGACGATGTCGGGGAAGCGCTCCTCCATGAGCTGCGTTACTATTTCGCCGAGGTTCGTGGGCTTTAAATACTTGCCGTCCTTGACGACGTACTCATGGGAGGTGATGGTGGATATCGTCGGAGCGTAGGTGGACGGGCGGCCTATGCCCTTTTCCTCCATTGCGCGGATAAGCGTTGCCTCGGTGTAGCGTGCAGGCGGCTGAGTAAACTGCTGCTCGGGCAGCATTTTCTCAAGGAACACCTGCTCGCCCTCCTCAAGCGTGGGCAGCTTGCTGCGCGGCTCGTCGCTCTCCTCGTCCTTGCCCTCCTCGTACACGGCAGTGTAACCTGCAAAGCGCATCTCGGAGTAATTTGCGCGGAAAACATAACCGGCGGAGTCAACGTCTACGACGACGTTATCGTACACGGCGTTTGCCATCTGGCAGGCGGTAAATCTGCCCCAGATAAGACGGTATAGCCTGTACTGCTCGGGGGTGAGATCCTTGCGCACGACGTCGGGGCTGAGATCGACGTTTGTCGGTCTTATGGCCTCGTGCGCATCCTGAGCACCAGATTTGGTCTTATAAACACGGAACGAACCGTGGTAATACTCCTTGCCGTAGTGGTCGATGATATAATTTTTCGCCGCCATGAGTGCCTCGTCGGAAAGGCGCAGAGAGTCGGTTCTCATGTAGGTTATAAGACCGACCGTGCCGTGACCTGCGATGTCAACGCCCTCGTAAAGCTGCTGGGCGATGGACATGGTGCGGCGCGGGGTCATGCCGAGACGGCGGCTTGCCTCCTGCTGGAGGGTCGAGGTTATAAACGGAGGCGATGGGCTGCGGTGCTTCTTGCCGCGCTTGACGGTCTTGACCTTGAACGGCTCGTCCTTGGTCGCGTTTATGACCGTGTTGACCTCCTCCTCGGAGCGGAGCTCAAGCTTTTTGTCGTCCTTGCCGAAAAAGCGCGCGGTGAACTTAGCGTCGCTGCCGCTGCCGAAGATGGCATCAAGCAGCCAATACTCCTCGCTCACGAAGCTGCGTATCTCGTTCTCGCGGTCTACCACCATGCGCGTTGCAACGGACTGTACTCTGCCTGCGGAAAGGCCGCGGCGGATCTTCTTCCAAAGCAGCGGCGAAAGCTTATAGCCGACAAGGCGGTCGAGAAGTCTTCTCGCCTGCTGAGCATCGACGAGATTGTTGTCGATGTCTCTGGGCTTTTCTATGCTCTCGGTGACGACCTTTTTGGTTATCTCGTTGAACGTGACTCGTCTTGCACGCTCGTCGGGCAGCGCCAAAAGCTCCTTGAGATGCCACGAAATGGCTTCGCCCTCGCGGTCAGGGTCGGTCGCGAGGTAGACGGTCTTGGCGTTCTTGCTGAGCTTTTTGAGCTCGTCGATTATATCCTTATGATCCTTGACGGGAATGTACTTCGGCTCGAAATCGTTATCGACGTCTATGCCGAGGGTGCTCTTGGGCAGATCACGCAGGTGACCCATAGACGCCACGACTTTATAATCGCTGCCGAGATATTTTTCTATCGTCTTCGCCTTTGCCGGCGACTCGACGATAACAAGATTTTTCTTTGCGGCGGGCATTCGGTATCCTCATTTCATTTTAATATTCAATGTAAAGCGTTTGCCGGACTCCTGCCGGACATAGCCTTTTATCTGGAGCAGCGTGAGCTCTGCAAGCACCTTCGCCGGCGCAAGCGAGCATTTGTCGATTATACTGTCAACATGGACGCTGCCTCCGTCCATTGCCTGGATTATCCTGAGCTGGTCGGGACTTAAGCCCTCGAGCTGTTTCTTCAAGTCAATATAAGCTTCGTCGGGAGCCTTGTCAACAACTTTTTTCTCCGGCTCTGCGCTGACGCTCGGCTTGGGATAGGCTTTTTCAGCTACCGGAAACAGACCGTCGGTGTGCTCAAACACAACTCTCCTGACCTTGTTCGGGTATGCTCCGGCGAACTCGCTCATAACGTCCCAGCCGTCTGTAACGGGCTTTGCGCCCTCCTTGAGCAGCAGGTTGTTGCCCTCGCTGCTGCGCATATCGGCGCGTCCGGGCACGGCGAATATCTCCTTGCCCTGATCGGCGGCCTCTGTAACGAAAAGCCTCGTTCCGCTCTTTATCGGAGCTTCAATGACGACCGTTCCGAGAGACAGCCCGCTCGTTATCCTGTTTCGTGCACGGAAAAACGAGCCGTAGGGCTTCGTGCCGGGCGGGTATTCGCTGACGATGGCGCCCTTCATGACGATATCGTCGGAAAAACGGCTGCGGTCAAGCTCGTGCGGAGTGCCGAGCACCGCGATAACTCGGCCGCCCGCGCGCAGTGCACCCTCAGCTCCGGCGGCGTCAATGCCCTGCGTCAGCCCCGAAACCACGGTGCCGCCGCATTTTGATATCTCATAGCCCATTCGCACGGCCATTTTAAAGCCGTAGGGCGTGGATTTGCGCGTGCCGATTATTGCGACCGCAGGGTCACTGTCCACATCACCCAGCTTGCCCCTGACGTATATTACGGCGGGAGGCAGATGGATATTCCGCAGGCGCTCCGGATAAAGCTCCTCGTTGAGCGTCACAACGTCGATGCCGTTTGAGTCGCAGCGCTCGAATATGCGCTTTGCCGCGTCAAGATCGCGCTTTTCAAGCTCCTCCGCACCTTGGATATTGCGCGGGAGCAGGCGCGTTATCTCGCCCACCGGCGAAAAGAACATTTTCTCCGGACTGCCGTAATAGCGCAGAAGCTCCGTTATCGCGCGCGGGCCTATGCGCGGCGACGTTGACAGCCACAGCCAGTAAATGACCTCGTTCATAGGCTACCTCGACATTTCCCACATGACCACGGATGCCGCGACCGCTGCGTTAAGGGACTCGGAATTCGGATCCATGGGGATTATTATCTCCCCGCCGCAAATGTCAAGCAGTTCCCTTGACAGTCCCCTGCCCTCGCTTCCGATGGCAACGGCGCTGCGGTGAAGCTCCAGGTAACGGATATCGGCAGCCTTCTCACTCAAGGCCGCACCGAAAAGCGGCAGGCTTTGGCGCTGTGTGAAGTCATCAAGCTGCCCGATGCTCATTTTCATCACCTTCTGGCGGAATATCGCACCCATGCTTGCACGCACGGTTTTGGGGTTATACAGATCCGCGCAGGCTCCGACCATGATAACGGCGTCTATCCCGAAGGCGTTCGCGCTGCGGATTATGGTTCCGACGTTGCCGGGATCCTGAAGATTTTCGATGACGATGGCACGCATTACCTTGGCTTCCTCGTCCGGCTCGGGCATTGCGACCGTGAAAACCGGGCCCGATCCCGCCTTTAAAGGCGAGGCGTGCTCAACGAGGTCTGCCGGTGCGCAAAACTGCTCGATGCTGTCCGGCAGCTTAACGCTCGGCGCTCCCTCGCGCCAGAGCACCTGCTTTATATCCGCGCCGAACGCAATGGCTTCTCTGAGCGTTTTTTCGCCGTCACAGATGAATTGGCGGCAGTCGTTTCTGTACTGTGCGTCGGAGGCGACCGAGCGCATATGGCATATTATTCTGTTTTTTCTTGAGCTTATCTTTTCCATAAGCATTAATTTATAACACAAATTCGCACTTTGTCAAACCTATACATTAAATAATACATAAAATTAACTGTAAAATGCATAACAAAACCGCCCAAAGGGCGGTTTTTATTGTTATCCGTATATCCAGGCGTTGGGGAGATAGCGGCAGCTTATGGCGGGGTTTGAGCACTTGGTTATATACTCGCCGTCATACCACATTACAGCGCTTGTGCCGCCGTCCATGTTCATTGCCTGATATGCATCATAGCCGAGCAGTATCTCCGTGCAGTCGGGAAGCCCTATGCCGAGCGAGCGTCCTATAAGGCGTCCCTCCACGACGAGCATCATAACGTCGCCGTCCTTTGACTGGGCGATGACCGTGCGCGGCTGGATAGAGCGGAACGCCGACTGCGCATCAATGAGCGCCTTGCCGTCTATTATGAGCGCGGGGGTGAATTCCACGGCGTCACGTACTCCGCTGCCTACGCTTGTTTCGGCATCGACGATGTACATTTTGTCGTCCGTTCTGAATTCAACGCGCTTTCTGCCGTGGGTGACATGAGCGCCGTATTCCTTGCCGTTGCAGATGGCATAGCCGTCCAGAGTGCCGCCGTTTCCGACGCCCTCGGGATCGTAAAAGCCGCTGGCGTTTACGCCGATGATGCCCTTGCAGCGCGGGACGAAGTCCTCAAGCAGCTCGCCGAAGCTGCCGATATGAGCGGCGGCGCGGCAGTGCATTTTTGATGCGTCCTTGAGTATCGCAAGCACTCCCATGTAATCGCTGCCCTTGATGCGCACGAGAAGCACGCCCTTTTGAGCATTGATGGCAAGTACCTGATCGCCTTGCTTGGTCTTGATGGTCGTTCCCTTGTCATCAAGTCCGGCTTCGTTTATGTCAAGCTCCATCAGCGATTTTTTTGCATACTCCGGATGCTCCTCGAGATACGCCTCAAGCGAGGGCCTGTCTATCTCGTCAAACAGCTCATAGAAATCCCTTGCATCCTTCTTGTCGAAGAGATGATTCCAGTTGCTTTCTATGCCCACTTGTGCGTCCGTTGCGGAATTCACTTTGTCCATTACCTCGGCAATGACATCATCGGGGAATATGAGCTCGGCAAGCCAGTGGTGGCTCATCGTCTGCATTGCCGTTTCAATGTAAATATCGCGCAGATTTTTCACAAACGGGAGCTGCGTATAGACAACGAAAAAGTAAAGCCCTACGAATATTGCAAGCACGCAGGCAAGGGCAATGAATACCTTGCCGCGCTTTTTCGCCTTCTTTTTCTTTTGTATATTGCGCACACGCTCGGAGCTGCTCGCGGGAGCGGTGCTCTGCACCTCCTGCTCCTCGACGGGCTGCGGCTTGACCTTGTATTCACTGCGGCCGCTTTTGGGCTTTGCGTTGTGCCTTGTGGATTTTGAGGAAGCCGACCTCCAGCATCACCAAATCCCAGACCACCCTCAACATCAAGACCGGCGAGCAAACCACCCT
>USPI01000003.1 GCA_900556535.1 uncultured Eubacteriales bacterium
AGCGCGGCAGATACGGTTTCGTCGGAAGTTTCGATACCGTGCCACCGCAAAAACCGTATCGGTACTATCTCAAGGCGAACCGCCCCAACGGCAGTTGCCACTATGGCAATAGGGAGTATATACTCTTTGCGGCGGGAGTTCAAGGAAAATGCCGAAATTTTGACAAAAATACTCTTGATGTTTAATTGAATATGTAATAAAATAAAGAGCTACATCAAGGTAAACGCAGATAAGTGGAGAAAAGGATGCAAAAAACAGCAAGGACAATAGTTGACAGCCGCAAGCTCATATTCGTCATTTTCCTCATCGCCGTGCTCGTTTCGGGCTACACCATGACGCTCACGACGGTGGAAAACGACCTGTACCTCTTCCTGCCCGAGGAGACCGAGACGCGACAGGGTCTCAAGGCCATGGACGGGGAGTTTATAACCTATGCGACGGCGCAGGTCATGGTGAAGGACATATCGGTCGAAAACGCGACGAAGCTCGCGGAAAAGCTCGGCAGCATCGAGGGTGTGCGCTCAGCGGTGTTTGACGAGAGCGAGCAGCATTATAAGGACGGCGCGGCGCTGATAACGCTCACGTTTGCCGGCGCGGTAAACGATGAAATAAGCCAGACCGCGGCGCAGAGTATGCGTGACGCGCTTTCGGATACGCCCGAGGTGAGCATTTACACCTCCGTCGGCACGAACTTCAGCACGACCCTGCTCAGGGAGATGCTCATAGTCGGCGTTTTGTGCGTCGTCATCGTCATCGCGCTCCTGCTTCTGACCTCGCGCAGCTATGCCGAGGTGCCGGTGCTGCTTATAACCTTTGCGGCGGCAGCCATGATCCAGCAGGGCACGAACTTCGTGTATTCATCAATATCATATGTCGCCAACTCCGTCACGCTCATTTTGCAGCTCGCGCTGGCGATAGACTACGCCATCATACTGTGCAACCGCTTCGCCGAGGAGCGGCAGCATTACGAGGCGCACGAGGCGGCGGTCGAGGCGCTTGCAAAGGCGATACCGGAGATCGCCTCGTCCTCGCTGACGACCATAGGCGGACTTATCGCCATGACCTTCATGCAGTTCGGGCTCGGCGGAGACCTGGGCAAGGTGCTCATAAAGTCGATACTCATTTCGATGATAACGGTGTTCACACTCATGCCGGGACTGCTGCTGACCTTCTCCGGGCGCATCGAAAAGACCGCCCATCGCAGCTTTATGCCCCGCATAGACGGCATCGGCCGCTTTGCGTGGAAAACGCGCAGGATAGTGCCGCCGCTGTTTATATGCGTTGCCGTCGTCGCGTTTTATTTTTCGGCCCACTGCCCGTTTTTATATAATTACTCCGATGTGTATCCCGAGCGCCTGAACGAAACGCAGGCCGCACATAAGGAGATAATCGCGCAGTTCGGCGACAGCAATATGGTTGCGCTCATAGTGCCCTCGGGCGATTATGAGAAGGAAACGCAGATGCTCGACGAGATAAGCCAAAGAGAGCACGTCACCTCGGTGCTGGGCATCGCGTCCGTTGACGTCATGAACGGCTACAGGCTCAGCGACAGAGTCACGCTCGACGAATTTGCCGGGCTTGCCGGGCTTGACGATGTGACCGCGTCGGCGCTGTTTGCGTATTACGGTGCGCGGCAGGGCGAGTATGACGCGGTGGAGACCGACCTGCATCAGTATAAAATTCCGCTTATCGACCTGTTCATGTTCATGTACGACATAGCCGAGAGCGGGACGATCGAGCTGCCGCAGGACAAGCTCGAAACGATGGAGAGCCTGTATTCTCAGCTTGCCGAGGCGAAAAAGCAGCTTCAGGGCAAGAAATACAGCCGAATGCTCGTGTATTCGGACACTCCCGTGCAGTCGGAGGAGAGCTATGCGCTCATAAAGGACGTGCATAACATTGCGGCAAGCTACTACGGCGACGATGTTTACGTCACCGGCGACACGGTCGCCTCGCGCGACCTTGAGGAGTCGTTTTCGACCGACAACATTCTTGTCAGCGGACTTTCGGCGCTGTTTGTCGTCCTGGTCGTGCTGTGCGTGTTCCGCTCGGCGGGGCTTGCGCTGCTGCTCATCGTCGTTATCCTCGGCAGCATATGGCTCAACTTCTCCATTCCGTACTTTACGGGAAACCGCATTTTCTTCGTCGGCTATCTCATAGTCGGCGCTATCCAGATGGGCGCGAATATAGACTACGCGATAGTTATTTCAAACCGCTATCTCGTGCTGCGTCAGCAGCAGTGCTCGCGCAGGAAGGCGATACGCCTTGCCCTCAACGGCGCTCTGCCCACGCTCGTGACCTCCGGCAGCATCCTCGTCATCGCCGGACTTCTCATCGGATATATCAGCACCGAGGGCATAATCTCCGTCATCGGAGTGACGCTCGGCAGAGGCACGCTTATTTCGCTTGCGCTGGTGCTGTTCGTGCTGCCGCAGATGCTCGTCTGGGGCGATAAGATAATAGGCGCGGGCAAGGTGAAAAACCGCCGCCTGCGCATCCCGCCGATATTTGCCGACGATTTTGAACAGGTCGCGGCGCGGCGCCATTCGGAAAAGTCATAACTCGAAAGCGGGCAGGGGGAAAGCCCCGCTTTCGTCGGAGAAAGGAAAAACGCAAATGAAAAGAACACTGCTTATGCTCATAAGCATACTGCTCGCCGCGTCGTCCGTTTTCGGCATCATCGCATCCGGCAGCGGTCTTGACGACGTCTCGGACATTCTCAGATACAAGCGCAATCAGAAGTCCGATCTCATTGACTTTGTCGATGTTGTCGAGGATCGCGTCGAGGAGCTGCGCGAGGTGGAGGCAAACCGCACCGATGAGGAGAAGGAGTATGCCGAGACCGTCGTGACCGATAAGGTAGGCACTCAGAAATACGATGCCGGCAAGGCACAGTATGAGGCGGGCGCACAGAAGATAGCCAACGGTCAGGCGCAGTATGACGCCGCGGAAAAGACCTATAACGAGAAAAAGGCCGAGTACGACGCAGCCGAGCAGCGGCTTGCCGAGGGCGAGGCTCAGCTCAACGCGGCCAAAAAGGAGCGCGACGCGGCTCAGGCGCAGCTTACCGCCGCAACCGAGAAATACGAAAATGCGAAGAAGCTCTTTGCGCTTATCGACAGCAGCACCATCCTGACCAAGGTCGAGGCGCTTCTCGAGCGCTTCGGCTTCACCTCCCTTGAGGAGGCACGCGCCGCCATGAAGGAGTATGAGGACGCGCAGGCACAGCTTGCCGAGGCAAACGCTCAGATCTCCGCGGCAGAGCAGCAGATAGCCGACGGCAAGACACAGCTTGCCGAGGCAAAGCAGCAGCTCGACAGCGGCAAGGCACAGCTCGATTCGGCAAAGCAGCAGCTCGATAACGGCAAGGCGCAGCTTGCCGCCGCGAAGAGACAGCTCGATGCCGGTCAGCAGCAGCTCACCCAGAACGTTGAAAAGATGAACGAGGTCAAGGAGGATCTCGCCGCGCAGGACGACGCGAAGGCGGCCGTCACCGCGGGCATTGAGATACTCATGGATAATGACGAGATCGCAAAGCTCGTCACCGACGAGAACGATTACGAGTCCGTCATCGAGGCTGCGCGCAAGTACGCAAACGACGATGCCAAGAAGCTCACGGACGAGCTCGACCTTCGTCAGAGCCTGTATAACCTCCTGCGCATCGTCAGCATCATAGGCATCGCAGCGGGCGTTATCGGACTTCTTGCCGCGCTCAGCCCCGCGAAGATAAAGGTCGTTGCGACCCTCGGCGCGACCGCCGTCGCCGCCGCCGGCAGCATCGCAATGAACGGCTACGGCTTTGCAAACGGCTACCGCGACTTCGTCTACGCTCTCGCCGACGGCTCGGGCAGCGGCTCGCGCCAGCTCATGGCAATGCTCATTCTCATGGGCGCCGCCGTCGTTGCGTTCTTCGTGGCTCTTGCCTGCTTCAAGGCATATGACGCGGGCGTTGCGGGCAAGGCTTCGGTAAAGAGCGCGCCTGCAGGCTACGACGATGAGGATGACGACGATGACGATATTGCCGAGCCTGTTATCCGCCCGTCCGAGCCTGAGCCCAAGCGTGCGAAGAAGCAGCCCAAGCGCCATGCGCCCGTGGAGTATGAGACGGATGACGCCGAGGCGGAGCTCAACGAGCTTACCGAGCTCACCCGCCGCCTTAACGAGCAGGCAGACCGCCTTGAGGCCGAGGCGCGTCAGTCCGAGCTTGAGAAGGCCCGCCGCGAGTATGAGGAGGCGCGCAAGCGCTTCGAGGCAGCCCGCCGCGGCTCCGATGAATAAATAACTCTGCCCTCCGGTCGTCCGGAGGGCAATTTTACGGCTGAACGAGGTAAAAAATGGACAGAAACGAACTGAGAAGCTACATACTCGAAAACTATGCCGCCGCTGCGGACTTCCCGTGGGTGTCCTCGCCGGAGAACGAGGTTTTTCGGCATGAAAACAGCGGCAAGTGGTTTGCGCTCGTGATGGAGCTGTCCGCGGATAAGTTGGGGCTTGCGAGCGCGGAGACGATGACGGTCGTTAACCTCAAGTGCGACCCTCTTCTCATCGGCTCGCTGCGCGAAGAGCGCGGCTTTTTTCCTGCCTACCATATGAATAAGGAGCACTGGATAACCGTCTGCCTCGCCGACGTGCCCGATGATAAGCTCCGCTTCCTCCTCGACCTGAGCTGGTCTCTGTCTATTGGCCATAGGGGCAATGCGCCTTGAGATTTTACCAATACATTTATTGCGGTGTCTCGGTTACGAGAGTGCGGTGGAAACCGTAGCAGAGCGTTACCGTGTTAGCGCAGTGAAATCTTGCGCCATTGTCGGTAGCGCTCTGCCCCTCGCGGCAAGCGAGCCGAGCTGACGCAATAAATGTATTCGTAAAGCTTTAAAACGAACTGCCCCTGCGGCGAGCAGCGGCAGCGGAAAATTTCTTGACGGTTGAATAGCTTCGGGATTAAAATTATCCGCGAAGGGAGCAATGCTCAGTGGAAAAGAACCTCACGACCGGCAGCGTATTCAAAACCATCGTCGTGTTCTCGCTGCCGTACTTTTTATCATACTTTCTGCAAACGCTTTACGGTCTCGCGGACCTGTTCATAATCGGGCAGTTCTGCGGCGTCGCGGCAACGACCGCGGTGAGCATCGGAAGTCAGGTCATGCACATGCTCACGGTCATGCTCGTCGGGCTTGCGATGGGCACGACGGTCAGCATCGGGCAGGCCGTCGGCGCAGGCGACAGGCGCAAAGCTTCAAGCAGCATCGGCAACACGATAACGCTCTTTCTCGGCGTCTCGGTCGTGCTCACGGCGCTGCTCATTGCGCTCGTGCGCCCCATCGTCGCCGTCATGTCGACCCCCGAGGCGGCGGTCGCGGGCACGGTGAGCTACCTCGTCGTCTGCTTCGCCGGCATACCGTTCATCACCGCCTACAACATCATAAGCAGCATTTTCCGCGGCATGGGAGACAGCCGAAGCCCGATGATATTCATCGCCGTTGCGTGCGCGGCAAACATCGCGCTGGATTACCTTTTCATCGGCACAATGCGGCTCGGCCCAACGGGTGCGGCGCTCGGCACGACCTGCGCGCAGGCCGTGAGCGTTGCCGTTTCACTCGCCGCCATCCGCCGCCGCAGGAGCATCACGCTCGAGCGCGGCGATCTTCGCCCGCGCCGCGAAACCATGGGCAAGCTCCTCGGCATCGGGGTGCCGATAATGCTCCAGGACGGGCTCATCCAGATCGCGTTCATACTCATAACCGTCATCGCAAACCGCCGCGGACTCACGGACGCCGCCGCGGTCGGCATCGTTGAAAAATTCATCGGCTTTGTGTTCCTCGTGCCGTCGTCGATGCTCTCGACGGTCTCCGCGCTCGACGCGCAGAACATCGGCGCGGGCAAGCTCGACCGCGCACGCAAGACGCTGTTCTACGCCATCGCCATTGCCGCGGGCTTCGGCATCGCCGTGAGCATCCTCGTCCAGTTTGTCGCAGAGCCCATCGTTGGACTGTTCAGCGACGACGAGGCGGTCATCGCCGCCGGCGGACCGTATCTGCGCGGCTATATCTTCGACTGCGCCCTCGCGGGAGTGCACTTCTGCTTCAGCGGCTATTTCTGCGCCTGCGGCAAGTCGATGATCTCCTTTGCGCACAACATAAGCTCCGTTGCGCTCGTGCGCGTGCCCGGCGCGTACCTGACCTCGAAAATGTTCCCGACCACGCTGCTGCCGATGGGGCTTGCCACCGCCGCGGGCTCGCTCGTGTCGGTCGTCATCTGCGTCGTCGCCTACCTTATCCTCTCTGTTGACCACCACTGCCGTGGAGGCAGCGCGTCTTGAGGTTGTGCCGATACGATTTTTGCGGCAGCTCGGTTATTGCCATAGGGGCAATGCGCTACCGACATCGGTAGAATTGTTAACTGCGCTGTCACGGTAACGCTCTGCCCCTCGTAGCGAGCGAGTGGCTTCCCCTTGAGGGGAAGCTGTCAGCGATAGCTGACTGATGAGGTGATTAAAAGTCTTACAATAGGAAATTAAACACCTCATCCGGCTCTCCGCTGCGCTCCGACCCACCTTCCCCTCAAGGGGAAGGCAAGTGCCGTGTCAATTACGCTGCCTTGTCTTTTCGGCATTTCAAATAACCAATATTTCCGACCATGCGGGCGAGCATTGCTCGCCATTGCCATGGAGGCGATTTCGCCACGAACAATGGCGGTGGATTTAAGTACGGTGTCACGGTGGCGGACTTTCGACTAAGACTGCACCTATGGGTGGCGAGGCAGCAACGGTTTTGTCGGTACCCTCGTAACCGTGCAACCGCAATAACCGTATCCGTAGGAGCGTCAAGGCGCATTGCCCCTGTGGCAATAGCTACGGCAGTTCCGCGATGAGACGGCGGAGCTCGGCGTCGAACAGGGCAACGTGGTAGCCGTCAACGAAGCGGTGGTTTAATTCCAGCGTCATACCGAGTATCTTGCGTCCGCTGCCGTCGTCGGTGAACCTGCCCCACGAAACGCGCGGTATCGCGTCATCGGGGTCAAAATGCCGCTCGTTCGAGAGCGCGGTCAGGTCAAGCCACGGCAGGGACGAGATGTAGATAAGGTTCTGCCCCTCCGCGTCCATGTCGATAAAGCCGCGCTGCGCCTCGCTTCGGCGCTTGGCCTCCCGACAAAATTCGACAACGCTGCCCTCGCAGGGCACGGTGACGATGCGGAACAGCTCGCTGTCCGTGCTCATGTCGGTGAAGCTCGGCACACGCTCACGAAACAGCACTATCTCGCCGTTGAGCTTTGCATAGCGAAACGCCTCGACGGAGTTTATCGCCCGCGTCACGAGGCAGGTCAGCGCAAGGTAAAACGACACGCCGTTTGCCTTGACAAACTCGTGCACCCGCGTCACGTCGAGCCTGTACGCAAGGTTATAAAACGGCTGGTCGGCCGCGGAGAAAAACTCAAACAGCTCGCGCCGCCGCCAGCTCTTGTAATCAATTATCTCATAGCACCCGTTATTCATTTCGGCTCCTCCTTTGTAATGGGAAGATTTTAAATTATCCCGACGCAAAATGCAATGCCGTTTCCGCGTCGCGGCGCGAAGATTGACAAAAATATACGCTCTGTGTAAAATGAAAAAACACAGAAAGGACGTGGTCGCGCTTGGGCTTCATATCGCCTTTGTACTTTGCGTTTTTCCCCGCAGCCGCAATAATATATTTTTTGCTGCCTCGGCGCGCCAAAAACGGCTGGCTGCTGCTGAGCAGCTGGTTTTTCTATTTCTGCGCGGGTCCCGAGTGCCTGCCGTTTCTCGTGGGCGCGTCGATAGCCGTGTATTTTGCGGCAAGGTCGCTCGAAAAAAGACCGAGCCGCGCCGTTCTGGGCGCGATGCTCGCGCTCTTCATCGGGCTTTTGGTGCTGTTTAAGTACCTGAGCTTCTCGGCGCAGGTCATAAGCCGCACCCTCGGCGCGTTCGGGCTCGACTGGTCTCCGGCGGTGCCGGAGCTGCTGCTCCCTGCGGGCATCTCGTTTTACTTTTTCGCCGCGATGGGCTATCTTATCGACGTTTTTCGCGGCAAGACCCCCGCGGAGAAGAATTTTGTCAAAAGCGCACTGTTTTTGTCGTTTTTCCCCGCGCTGCTGTCGGGTCCAATCGCAAGAGCGGACAAGCTCCTGCCGCAATTTGACGAGGACCGTGCATTTTCGTGGCGCGAGGCGCGGGTGGGCATTTTCCGCTTCGCATACGGCGCGTTTTTAAAGCTCGTCCTCGCCGACCGCCTTGCCGTCATCGCCGAAGCGGTCTTTGCCGCGCCCGGGCAGTTCGGCTCGGTGCAGGTCATCGCCGCCGTGGGCGCGTTCGCCGTGCAGATATACTGCGACTTTGCCGCGTATTCGCACATGGCGATAGGCTCGGCGCGCATCATGGGCTTCCGGCTCATCGAAAATTTCAACACGCCCTATTTCTCCCGCTCGATAGCGGAGTTCTGGCGCAGATGGCACATCTCGCTGTCAACATGGTTCAGGGATTATCTCTACATCCCGCTAGGCGGCAACCGCAGAGGCAAGGCGCGCAAGTACCTTAACATCCTCATCGTTTTCGCCGTCAGCGGACTTTGGCACGGTGCGGCGACGACCTTCCTCATCTGGGGGCTTTTAAACGGAGTTTATCAGATAATCGGCAGCGTCACCGCTCCCGCCCGATCGAAAATGCGCTCGGCGCTGCACCTGCGCGAGGACGGCATTCTGACCGCCGCGTGGCAGATGCTGTGCGTTTTCGTGCTTGAGGGGCTCGCGTGGGTGTTCTTTAGATCCGGCTCGGTCATGGGCGCTCTCGGCGTTCTTCGCGCCTGCGCCGCCCCGACGCTTTGGGTATCCCCGCTGTCCGCGATGGGCACGGACAGGCTTGAGCTTATTGTCGCCGGCATCGCGTTTCTTATCCTGCTCGTGACGGATATCGCACACTATCGCCGCGGCGACCTTGCCGAGCGCTGTGCCGACGCGCCCCGTGCGCTGCGCTGGCTGATGCTGCTTGCGCTGCTTATGGCGTCGCTTGTTCTCGGCAGCTACGGCACGGGCTATAACGCGCAGTCGTTTATCTATGCGCGCTTCTGACGGAGGTGAGGACATGACAAAGAAGAAAAAGGATTGGATATTTGCCATAGCCTTCGTCGTGACGGCGGCGCTGCTCATCCAGCTCGCCTCGCTCATCCTGCGCCCGCCGCAGACCCAGTTCGGCTCGACCTGGCGCGAATTTCTCTGCGAGCCGAGGGATTCGATCGACATTATATTTCTCGGCAGCAGCTACGCCTACTGCGACTGGAACCCCGGCGTCGTTTACGGCAGGAGCGGTCTGACGGGCTACGTCATGGCGGGCTCGACACAGACCCCGAACCTCACCTGCCGCTATTTGAGCCAAGCGCTCAAGACCCAGTCGCCGCAGGCCGTCGTGATGGAGGGCTCGTCGTTTCTTTTCGGCAGCATGAAGCCCAACTTCACGCAGATAAACATCGTATATATGCCGCAGGGCACAGACCGCCTGCGCACAGTGCTTCATGACGCTTCGCCCGAGCTGCGCACGGGGCTGCTGTTCGACCTGTATTTTTATCACGACCGCTGGAAGACCCTCACGCTCGAGGACGTAAAGGACCGCCTGACTCCTCCGACAGCGGACGTATACAAGGGCTACACCTTCCTGACCGAGATATACGATGCCTCGGAGCTGGGAGGCCCCACGAGGCGCGAGCCGAACGGTGACGCGGAAATTTACAACGGCTACCTCGACGCATTCCGCGAAATGTCGCGGCTGTGCGCAAAAAAGGGCGTCGATATCATCATAACGATAAACCCGACCTATTATCAGTGCGCCCCCGAGGTCTACGAGAGCCTGCGCCGCGATCTTCTTGAGATAGACCCCACGGTGCGCTTCGTGTGCCTTGCCGACAGCCTCGACGAAATGGGCATCGACCTTTCGCGCGACCTGTACGACAGCAAGCACCTCAACTTCTTCGGCTCGTATAAATTCTCCGAATGGACGGCGGATTACCTGCTCGATTGCGGCTACACGCCGCGCAGCCAAAGCACCGAAAACAAGGCCGCGTGGGACGAGACCGCGCAGTATTGGCAGGATAAGCTCGCGCAGCTTGGCGGCACATAAGAAAATCGCAGCATCCCGACGGCACGACCGCGCCGCCGGGATTTTTTGCGCGTGGCAAATGCACAAGCAAGTGTTGAAAAACGCGGATATTGTGGTATAATAAACTATTATTATATTGTTGGGTAAACTACGACCCACTGGAGGTTTTAAGTAATATGGCAAAGAAACAGTTTAAAGCGGAGAGCAAAAGACTGCTCGACCTGATGATCAACTCCATCTATACGAACAAGGAAATTTTCCTGCGTGAGATCATCTCCAACGCATCCGACGCGATAGACAAGCTGTGCTATCTTTCGCTGACGGACGACAAGGTCGGGCTGGAGCGCTCGGACTACCGCATCCGCATCACCGTCGATAAGGACGCGCGCACCATCACCGTTTCCGACAACGGCATCGGCATGAGCCAGGACGAGGCGGAGAAAAACCTCGGCGTTATCGCAAAGAGCGGCTCTTATAAGTTCAAAAGCGAGCTGAGCGAGGAGGATAAGCAGAACGACGATATCTCCATCATCGGTCAGTTCGGCGTCGGCTTCTACTCCGCGTTCATGGTCGCCGACAAGGTCACCGTCCTCACCAAGAAATACGGCGAGGAAAAGGGCGTCAAGTGGGAAAGCACCGGCGCGGACGGCTACACCGTTTCCGAGTACGACAAGTACAGACCCGGCACGGACGTCATCATGCACATCAAGGAAGACACCGACGAGGAGATCTACGGCTCCTACCTCGAGATATGGAAGCTCAAGGCGCTCGTCAAGAAATACTCCGACTATGTCCGCTGGCCCATCGTCATGGACATCACTCATCAGGAGCAGCAGCCCACCGGCGAGGAGGACAAGGACGGCAAGCCCGTTATGCACACCGTAAACGTCACCGCGCCCGAGACCGTCAACTCCATGGTGCCCATCTGGCAGAGAGCCAAGACCGAGGTCACCGACGAGCAGTGCGCCGAGTGGTACAAGGAGACCAACCGCGACCAGACCGACCCCGCATCCATACTGCGCATTAACGCCGAGGGCGTCGTTTCCTACAAGGCGATGCTGTTTATCCCCGGCAAGGACATCGACAACGCCATCTCCGGCGCGACCAAGAAGGGCGTTAAGCTCTACTGCAACGGCGTGCTCATCATGGAGGACTGTGACAAGCTCCTGCACGATTACTTCGAGTTCGTGCGCGGCGTGGTCGATTCCCCCGACCTGAGCCTGAACATCTCCCGCGAGGTGCTTCAGCACAACCGCCAGCTCAAGGTCATCGGTCAGAACCTCGAAAAGAAGATCAAGGCAGACCTCGAAAAGATGCTGCATGACGATCGCCCGAAGTACGAGAATTTCTGGCACAACTTCGGCATCCACATCAAGTGCGGCGTCTGCGACGAGTACGGACGCTACACCGATTTCCTCAAGGATCTGCTGCTGTTCTACACCTCCGAGGACACCATGCACACGCTCAAGGAGTATGTCGACAATATGCCCGAGAGCCAGAAGGCGATCTACTTCGCCTCGGCAGAGACCGTCAAGAAGGCCATGGCGCTGCCGCAGTGCGAGGAGGTCCGTTCCCGCGGCTATGAGATACTCTACCTTGACCACCCCATCGACGAGACCGTGCTCATGCAGCTTCGCAATTTTGAGGGCAAGGGCTTCGTGAACGTCCTCACCGAGGACCTCGGCTTCCAGACCGAGGAGGAGAAGAAGGCCGCAGAGGAGAAGGTCGTCGAGAACAAGGAGTTCCTCGACTTCGTGTGCCAGAGCATCGGCGACGAGAAGCTCAAGCAGGTCACCCTCTCCAGCAAGCTCGTTTCCTCCGCCTGCTGCCTGACCTCCACCGGCGGCTTCACCCTCGAGATGGAGAAATATTTCCGCAACGCACCGAGCGAGGAGATGCGCAAGCTGCGCGCAGACCGCGTGCTCGAGCTCAACGAGACGCACCCGGCATACCTCGCCGTCAAGAGCGCTTACGATAGCGGCGATAAGGACAGAGCCGCAACGCTCGCCAAGATCCTTTACGCGCAGTCCGAGCTTGTCGCCGGCGTCGAGGTCGAAGACCCCAACGCATACGCAGAGCTCGTCTGCTCCCTCTTCTAACTGCTGCCGCAGGGGCAGTGCGCCACGAACATTGGCGATAGATTAAACTGCGGCGACACGGTGACGGACTGTGGCGGTTTTGTCAGCGCCTTCGTAACCGTGCAACCGCAATAGATGTATCGGTAGGAGCGTCAAGGCGAACTGCCCCCATGGCAATGGCTTGAGGGGAAGCTGTCACCGAAGGTGACTGATGAGGTGAATTAAAGCCTTTGAATTAAGAATTTAAACACCTCATCCGGCTCTCCGCCCACTGCCGTGGAGGCAATGCGCCACCGACATTGGCGGTAAATTAAAGTGCGGTATCACGGCAACGGACTGCTCGCCGCAGGGGCAATGCGCCACCGACAATGGCAGAATTGTTAAGTGCGGCGACACGGTGACGGACTTCCGACTAAGGCGCAACAGCGGGCGACCAATGGTCGCCCCTACAGTCTCGTCGGGAGTGCAAGCTATGCCGTAGGGGCGAGCATTGCTCGCCCGCAGGTGATGGTTTCGTCGGAATAATCGTAACCGGGCTGACGCAAAAAATGTATCGGCAAAATCCAAAGGCGAACTGCCTCCACGGCGAGTGGCGGGCGACCGCAATAAATGTATAGGTAGGAGCGTTAATGCGCTAATGAAAAAATGAGAGACAGACTTGGAATTTACATTCACATACCGTTCTGCGTGTCCAAATGCGGATACTGCGATTTCTACTCGATAGCGGGCGGCAAGCAGAAGATGCCGGACTATCAGTCGGCGCTGCTGTCGCACATAAGCGAGTCTGCGGACATCATGCAGGGCTACGAGATCGACAGCATCTACATCGGCGGCGGCACGCCGAGCTGCTACGGCGCAAAGCGCATCGTCGAAATTCTCGATGAGCTCAAGCGCATGGGCAACGTGCGCCTTGACTCGGAGATAACCGTTGAGGTGAACCCCGACACGGTGCGCCTTGACGAGCTGAAGCTCCTGCGCTCGGAGGGCGTAAACAGGCTCTCTGTCGGCGTGCAGTCGGCAAATAACGACATCCTCAAGATAATCGGCAGGCGGCACAACTTCCTTCAGGCGCAGACCGCCGTTGAGATTGCGCGCACAGCCGGCTTCGAGAACGTGAGCCTCGATCTCATCTACGGACTGCCGAGCCAGACCAAGGGCGACTGGGCGGAGACCCTGTCCAAGGCGCTGGAGCTGCATCCGGAGCATCTTTCGTGCTACTGCCTCAAGCTCGAGGAGGGCACTCCCATGCACCGCAGCTACCTCGGCTCCCCGCTCATCCCCGACGAGGACGAGCAGGCGGATATGTACCTGTACACGACGGACGTGCTCAAAAGCTACGGCTTCGAGCAGTACGAGATATCGAATTTCGCCATCCCCGGCTACGAGTCGCGCCACAACCTCAAGTACTGGCAGCTCGGCGATTACATGGGCTTCGGCCCCGGCGCACACTCATGCGTGAGCGGCGTGAGATACAGCTTTGTGCGCGATATCGACAAGTACATCAGCGCCGTCATCGGTGACGGCATGATAATCGACGAGTACGAGCACATCGTGCCGATACAGCGCGCGACGGAGTACCTCATGCTCGGAATGCGCACGGCCTACGGCGTGTCCGAGAGCGATTACCACAAGATATACCGCAGCGACTGGGCTCCCATCGAGGAGACCTTCGAGCTGTTCCGGCGCAAGGGCTGGGCGGAGAAGAACGAGGATCGCTGGCGCCTCACGCCGGCGGGCTTTCTCGTTTCAAACGTGCTCATAAACGCCGTTTTGGAGGCGCAGACGGGCGCGAAGGTCGAAAACAACCCCTGGATGAGAGAGTTTTTCCGACGCGAGAAGAAGCAGGAGCTGCCCGAGGGCGAGTACGAGCGCTTCACCTCCGTTTACAGGGATAAGTCCGACGCTTGAGCAGGAGGCATGGCATGGCAAATGGCAAACACGCAAAAGTCAAAAAGAAAAACCCCAAGGGCAAAAAGCCTCTTATAATAATTGCGGCGGTGCTTGCCGTCATTATCGTCGCGGCGCTCGCAACGGGCTATGCGGCGGGGCACTCGTCAAAGACCCACCCGGGCATGACGCTCGGCGGGGTGAATATAGGCGACATGAGCGCCGCGCAGGCGGAAAAGGCGCTGGACGCCGCGGGCTGGGCACAGCGCGAATGGCACGGCGTCGAGGTCACGCTCCCCGGCGGCTTCGTATTTACCGTGTCGCCCAAGGACGCCGGCACTCAGCTCACAAGCGCTCAGGCTGCCGAGGCCGCTCTTAAATACGGGCACACGGGCAATATCCTCCGCGACCTCGCCGCGTACTTTAAGTGCATAACCGGCGGCGCCTCGGACGCGGACATTCTCATGGCGGCAAGCCCCGACGGCGTGAAATCGGCGGTCGAAAAGGCGCTTGCGGAATACAGAGAGCAGATGGGCGACGGCTACGAGGTCGATACCGAAAACGCGGTCTTAAAAATGATAAAGGGCGCGGAGAGCATCGAGATCGACGAAGATAAGCTGTGCCAAAGCATCCTCAGCGCCTTCCGCGACGGCGAGCGCAGCGTAAAATACAGCGTTTCGGCGGTGAGCGCGAAGGAGCCCGATTTTGCCAAGCTGCACGAGGAGCTTTACGCCGAGGCGCTCGACGCAAAGTATGACCCCGAGACCCAGAGGGCGACGGAGAGCAGGATCGGCATAGACTTTGACGCGGCCGAAGCAAAGTCACTTTGGGACGCCGCGGAAACGGGCGGCACTGTGAGCATCCCGCTCAAGGTCACGATGCCAAAATACACAACAGAGCAGCTTGACAAGATGCTCTTTGCCGACAAGCTCGGCTCGATGACGACAAGCTACGCGTCCAGTAACGCAAACCGCGCGAATAATGTCGAATTGTCCGCGAAGAAAATAAACGGCTATATCCTCAACCCCGGCGAGACGTTTTCGTATAACACCGTCGTCGGAAAGCGCACTCGCGCAGCCGGCTTCAAGGAGGCGGGCGCCTACGCGGGCGGTCAGGTCGTGCAGGAGGTCGGCGGCGGCATCTGCCAGACCAGCTCCACGCTCTACTGCGCGGCGCTCTACGCCAATCTTCAGATAGTCGCTCGTGACGAGCACGGCTTCTCCGTTGCCTACGTTCCGTGGGGCATGGACGCCACGGTAAGCTGGGGCGGACCGGAGTTTAAATTCAAGAATAACCGCGAGTTTCCGGTGAAGATAGTCACCAAGTGCGAAAACCGCAAGCTCACGATAGAAATATGGGGCACGGACACCGACGGCAGCTACGTCAAGATGGACTATTCGGCGTGGACGGTGTATGATACGACGTATCCCGACGTTGCAATAGGTACCAAGGCGGTGACCTACCGCTGCGTTTACGATAAGGACGGCTCGCTCATAAGCCGCACCAAGGAAGCAAACAGCTATTATCACTATCACCCCGAGGACATCAAATGGCCAACTCCCGAGCCGACGCCCACGCCCGCACCGGAGCCGGAAATTACCCCCGAGCCGACGCCCGAGGAGAATACAAGTCAACAGATTCCTTAAAGAATGGAGACAGATACATGGAAAAAGGAAAGTTTTATATCACAACGCCTATCTATTATCCCTCGGATAAGCTCCACATAGGCCACACCTACTGCACGGTCGCAACCGACGCCATCGCGCGCTACAAGAGGCTCTGCGGCTACGACGTCATGTTCCTGACCGGCACCGACGAGCACGGTCAGAAGATCGAGGAGAAGGCGGAGGCCGCGGGTCTGACCCCGAAGGAATTCGTTGACAGGATAGTCGAGGGTCCCGGCGGCATCACCGACCTGTGGAAGCTCATGAACATCTCCAACGACCGCTTCATCCGCACCACCGACGACTATCACGTCGCCTCCGTACAGCGCATCTTCAAGAAGATGTACGACAACGGCGACATTTACAAGGGCGCATACAAGGGTATGTACTGCACCCCCTGCGAGAGCTTCTGGACCGAGAGCCAGCTCAAGGACGGCAAATGCCCCGACTGCGGACGCGAGGTTCATTACGCCGAGGAGGAGGCATACTTCTTCCGCCTTTCCAAGTACGCAAAGCCCGTTCAGGAGCTGCTTGAGACCGGCACCTTCCTCGAGCCCGCCTCCCGCGTGAACGAGATGATAAACAACTTCATCAAGCCCGGTCTTGAGGATCTGTGCGTCTCCCGCACGAGCTTCAAGTGGGGCATCCCCGTTGACTTTGACCCCGGTCACGTTGTCTATGTTTGGGTCGATGCCCTGTTTAACTACACCTCCGCGCTGGGCTTCCTCAACGACAAATACGACGATTACGACAAGTTCTGGCCCGCCGACGTCCACATCGTGGGCAAGGAGATCGTCCGCTTCCACTCGATTATCTGGCCCGCCATGCTCATGAGCATGGGTATGCCGCTGCCCAAGAAGGTCTACGGTCACGGCTGGCTCGTCATCGACGGCGGAAAGATGAGTAAGTCCAAGGGCAACGTCGTCGATCCGTACAAGCTTGCGGATATGTTCGGCGTTGACGCGCTGCGCTTCTTCCTGCTGCGCACCTTCCCCTTCGGCTCGGACGGCAACTTCTCCAATGAGCTTCTTATCTCCACCATCAACACCGACCTCGCCAACGACCTCGGAAACCTCGTATCCCGCACCACCGCCATGGTCGAAAAGTACTTCGGCGGCACCCTGCCCGAGGACAGAGAGGCAAACGCTCTCGACGATGAGCTTCTTGCCCTCGCAAAGCAGGCGCGCGAAAGATACGAGCAGCAGATGGACAAGCTCCAGCTCCACCTCGCTCTTGAGGAGACCTTCAAGCTCATCCAGCGCGCAAACAAGTACATCGACGAGACCGCACCCTGGCAGCTTGCCAAGGACGAGAGCAAAAAGCCCCGTCTTGCAAGCGTTCTGTATAACCTGCTCGAGTGCCTGCGCATAAGCCTCATCATGCTCACGCCCTTCATCCCCGAAAGCTGCGAGAAGGCGTTTGCGCAGATAGGCGCGGACGAAAGCTGCCGCATCTGGGAGAGCGCCGCGCACTTCGGCACCCTGCCGGCAAACGCAAGCGTCCGCAAGGGCGAGACCCTCTTCCCGCGCATCGATATGGAAAAGGCGCTCGCGGAGCTTGAGAAAATGAAGGCTCCCGCAAAGCCGCAGTTCCCGCCGGTCGAGCCCGACGTCACGATAGACGACTTTGCCAAGTGCGATATGCGCGTGTGCAAGGTGCTCTCGTGCGAGGCGGTGAAGAAGTCCAAAAAGCTTCTCAAATTCACCCTCGACGACGGCAGCGGCACCCCGCGTCAGATACTCTCCGGCATCCACGAATTCTATGAGCCGGACGCCCTCGTCGGCAAGACCGTCGTTGCCATTCTCAACCTGCCCAACCGCAAGATGATGGGTCAGGATTCCTGCGGCATGCTGCTGTCTGCCGTGCACGAGCACGACGGCAAGGAGGAGCTGCACCTGCTGATGCTCGACGACTCCATCCCCGCCGGCTTCCGTCTGTGCTGAAAGGGGGATAACCGTGAATCTTAATCTTAACGTTGTAAAATTTCTTCAGCAGTATGACTCCGACCCCGAGCTCAGAGAGCGCGTGGAGCAGGCGGAGATGATGTACCCCGGCAGCCTCGAGATACGCGAATGCGTCGTTGAGGACGTGCTCATCCCCATCGCACGTGAGATGGGACTGGACTTCACGCTCATGGATCTTTATAACTACGAGCGCGCACTCAAGCGCGAGCGCAGCCGTGACGTTGCCCTGACCGAGGACGACCTCAACGCCGACGACGAGGAATACGTCTATTGGCTCGTCGATCGCGGCTGGGAAAACGACAAGTCCTGCTTCGACCAAAACGCCCCCAAGGGCATTGATTAAACGAAAAAAGACACCCTGTAGGGTGTCTTTTTTCATGCCTTATTAAATTACTTGCACAGCTCGGCTGCGGTTTTGGACGCGACGACGGCGTTATTGAGAACGAGCTGGATATTGCTCTCGAGGGAGTCGCCGCCGGTAAGCTCAACTACGCGCGCGAGCAGGAACGGAGTGGTCTCCTTGCCGTGGATGCCCTGCGCCTTGCTCTCGGCGATGGCCTGATCTATTGCGGCGTCGATGACATCCTTGTCCATGGCATACTGCTCGGGAATAGGGTTGGTGACGAGCATACCGCCCTTCATGCCCAGCTCCTGCTGCGCCTTGAACATTGCCGCCAGCTCCGCGGGGGAGTCAACGCGGTAGTCAACGCCGAAGCCGCTGCGGCGGGTGTAGAACGCGGGCAGCTCGTCCGTGCCGTAGCCGACAACGGGCACGCCCTTGGTCTCGAGGTATTCCAGCGTCAGTCCGAGGTCGAGGATGCTCTTTGCGCCGGCGCACACGACCATAACGGGGGTGCTGCCGAGCTCCTCAAGGTCGGCGGAGATGTCCATCGTGGTCTCTGCGCCGCGGTGCACGCCGCCGATGCCGCCGGTGGCGAAAACGCTGATGCCCGCCATGTGGGCGATGATCATGGTCGTGGTGACGGTGGTCGCACCGTCCGCGCCGCGCGCTACGATCGCGGCAAGGTCACGGCGCGAGACCTTTGCGACCTTGCGGCCGGACTTGCCGAGGTATTCTATTTCGTCGGCGGAAAGGCCCGCCTTGAGTCTGCCGCCGATGATGGCGATGGTCGCGGGGACTGCGCCGTTTTCGCGGATGGTCTTTTCGACAAGCATCGCGGTCTCGACGTTTTTGGGATACGGCATACCGTGGGAGATTATCGTGCTTTCAAGCGCAACGACGGGCTTGCCCTCGGCAAGAGCCTGCTGTACTTCGGGGGAAATGTCAAGATACTTATTCATAGGCTTAAACTCCTTTATAACTTTTTGAAATGTGAATTATACACACTCTTCTCCCATCTGTCAAGCTTTTTGTGACGATTTAGCGCACCTGCCGATACATTTTTTGCGGTGTCTCGGTTACGATACTGCCGACGAAACCGTTTTATGCGGGCGAGCAATGCTCGCCCCTACATTCTCGTCAGAAGTGCAGGCTATATCGTAGGGGCGACCATTGGTCGCCCGTTGTTGCGCCTCAATCGGCAGTCCGTTACCGTGTCGGCGCAGTTTAATTTACCGCCGTTGTCCGTGGCGCTATTGGCTTCCCCTTGAGGGGAAGCTGTCAGGCGTAAGCCTGACTGATGAGGTGAATTAAATCCTTATAATGCAGATTATAAACACCTCATCCGGCTCTCCGCCCATTGCCATGGGGGCAGTTCGCCTTGACGCTCCTACCTATACATCTTTTGCGCTTGCTCGGTTACGAAACTGCCGACAAAACCGCCGCAGTCCGTCACCGTGTCGCCGCAGTTTATTCTTCCTCCGTTGTCCGTGGCGCCTCCGCCTCAACGGCAGTTGAGTCGTCGGAGTCCTCCTTATCGGCGGGGGCAATGGAGATGACCTTCGCATCCTCGCCGAGGCGCATGACGCGCACGCCCTGGGTGCTGCGCGAGAGCAGGCTGATGCTGCCTACATCCATGCGGATTATCGTGCCGTCGTCGGAAATGACGAGCAGGTCCTCCTCGCCCGAAACGACCGCAACATCCGCGATCGGGCCGGTCTTATCGGTGACGTTATAGTTTTTAAGTCCCATGCCGCCGCGATTCTGCACACTGTATTCGCCCACATCGGTGCGCTTGCCGTAGCCGTTCTCGGTTATCGACAGGATAGCGGTACCCTCCGCCGCGATGCCCGCGCCCACGACGAAATCGCCCTCGCGCAGTCTGATGCCGCGCACGCCGACGGCGTCACGACCCATTGCGCGCGCGTCTGTTTCGTTAAAGCAGATCGCCATGCCGTCGTGAGTTGCAAGCAGTATCTTATCCTCGCCCGAGGTCTGGAGCACCGCCATCAGCTCATCGCTCTCGTCAAGCGACAGTGCGCGGATGCCGTTGGAGCGGATGTTCTTAAACGCCGACTGCGCCGTGCGCTTGACCGTGCCGTTGCGGGTCACGAAAACGAGGTAGCTGTCCTCATTTATGCCGCGGCCGGCTATCATCGCGCTGACCTTCTCGCCGGGGTCTGTCGGGATTATATTAACGATATTCTGACCGCGCGCGGCTCTGCCCGCCTCGGGGATGCGGTAGCCCTTGCGGACGTAGACCTTGCCGAGGTTTGTGAAGAACAGGATGCTGTCGTGGGTGGAGGCGGTGAACACGGTCTCGACATAGTCCTCCTCGCGCGTCGCCATCGCCTTGACGCCCTTGCCGCCGCGGCCCTGAGCGCGATACTCCGCCGTGGGCAGGCGCTTGATGTAGCCGTTGTGGGTCAGGGTGTAGACGCAGTCCTCCTCGTCGATGAGGTCCTCGATGTCTATTTCGTCCTCAACGTCCTGGATCTCGGTCTTGCGCTCGTCGCCGTACTTGTCGCGTATCTCAAGCAGCTCCGTTTTGAGAACGCCCTTTATCTTCTCGGGGTCGGCAAGCAGCTCCTTATAATACGCGATGCGCGCCTCAAGCTCGCGGTACTCGTTCTCGAGCTTCTCGCGGTCGAGACCCTGCAGGGATTTAAGACGCATATCCAGTATCGCCTGCGCCTGAACGTCGGAAAGTCCGAAGCGCTCCATGAGGTTCTGCTTTGCATTGTCGTAGCTGTTGCGGATGATGTGGATGACCTCGTCGATGTTATCCTGCGCGATGAGCAGACCCTCCAGCAGGTGGGCGCGCTCCTCGGCCTTCTTGAGGTCGAACTTGGTTCTGCGCACGATGAGCTCCTCCTGGAAGGTGAGGTACTCGTCGATGATGTGGCGCAGGTTGAGTATCTTCGGCTGGGACTGGTTATTTACAAGTGCCAGCATATTTATCGAAAAGCTCGTCTGCATCTGGGTCTGCGAGAGCAGGCGGTTGAGAACGACCTGCGGGTTCGCGTCGCGCTTTAGCTCAATGACGATGCGCATACCGTTGCGGTCGGTCTCGTCGCGCAGGTCGGAGATGCCCTCGATGCGCTTCTCGCGCACGTTTTCGGCAATGGCGGCAATGAGCTGGCGCTTATTGACCTGATACGGAAGCTCGGTCACGATGATCCTCGTTCTGTCCTTGCCGAACTCCTCAAACTCCGTGCGCGCGCGCATGATGACCTTGCCGCGGCCGGTCATATACGCCTGACGGATGCCGCTTCTGCCCATGATGATGCCCTTGGTCGGGAAGTCGGGGCCGGTGACGTGCTGCAAAAGCTCGTTCATGCTCGCCTCGGGGTTATCCAGAACGCAGACGCAGGCGTTTATTACCTCGGTGAGGTTGTGCGGCGGGATATTCGTCGCCATGCCGACCGCAATACCCGACGAGCCGTTTACCAGCAGGTTCGGAAATCTCGACGGCAGCACACGCGGCTCCTTGCGCGTCTCGTCGAAGTTTGCGTCCCAATCGACGGTGTCCTTCTCGATATCGCGCAGCATCTCGTCTGCCATGCGTGCCATACGCGCCTCGGTGTAACGGTAGGCCGCGGGGGGGTCGCCGTCAACGGAGCCGAAGTTGCCGTGGCCCTCAATGAGCGGATAGCGCATCGAGAAGTCCTGAGCAAGACGCACCAGCGCATCGTAAACCGACGCGTCGCCGTGCGGGTGGTATCTGCCGAGCACGTCGCCGACGGCGGTCGCGCACTTGCGGAACGCCTTGTCATGCGTGAGGTTGTCCTCGTACATTGCATAGAGGATCCTGCGGTGAACGGGCTTGAGACCGTCGCGCACGTCAGGCAGAGCGCGCCCGATTATAACGCTCATCGCGTACTCGATATAGCTGTTTTTCATCTCGCTCACAAGCTCGGAATGAACTATGTGCTGCTCGGGAAAAGCTATGTCCTCGGGTTTGTAATCCTTGTTCTTACTTGCCATTTTTTCAGTGGCGCTTTAGCGCCCCTCCTATACATTTTTTGCGATATCACGGTATCGAAGCTGCGGATAAAACCGCATTTGCCACGCCTCCCGTGGGAACAGTTCGCATTGAGATTTTACCTATACGTTTATTGCGCTTGCTCGGTTACGAAGCTGCCGACAAAACCGCCGCAGTCCGTCACCGTGCTTGCGCAGCTAATCAATTGCCATTGTCGGTTGCGCTATTGCCTTCCCCTTGAGGGGAAGGTGGGTCGGCTTTAGCCGAGCCGGATGAGGTGTTTAAATTTCTCCATGAAAAGACTTAAAATCACCTCATCAGTCACCTTCGGTGACAGCTTCCCCTCGAGGGGAAGCCAATCCACTCGCCGTGGCGGGCAGTTCGCTATTGCCATAGGGGCAACTGCCGTTGAGGCAGTTCGCCTTGGGATTTTGCCTATACATTTTTTGCGGCTGCTCAGTTACTATTATGCCGACCAAACCATTGCAGTCCGTTACCGTGCCAGCGCACTTAATAACTCTGCCGATGTGCGTGGCGCCATCGCCCCTGCGGCGAGCAGCTAGACGATCCAGTTTTTCAGGACGGGGATATGCGATATGACCCAATATACCGCGGTGCTCACGGCGACTATCGCAAGCGTCAGCAGCGGCGCCGCGACAAGCGGCACGGCAAAATTGAACGCGCCGAATTTATCCATCGTGTAGAGCACGAACATATGACAAAGGTAGATGCAAAACGACGCCTTGGACATATACGCAACGAAGCCTTTGCCGCGCTTCATGCTCCGCCCCGCGTGCAGGCACAGAATGTAAACTCCCGCCGCGTACAGGCACATTCCGACGGTCATGACCTCCAAAAACGCCTGATACAGCGCGCCCTGCGCCCTCGTTATGATGATTATCGGCAGCAGCACCGATGCAAACCCTGCCGCGGCAAGCACCGCGCCGAGCCTGACGGAGGGCATTTTTTCCTTGAGATACCAGCCCAGAACGCAGTAGCCGACGGCGGCATAGGTCATGTTCAGCGCCCACTGCACCGGTATGCCGGAAATGAGGTTAAACGGCCAGAAGCCCCTGACGGTCGGGTACAGGATGCCGAAAACGAACCAAAACGCCAGGAAATATCTCATCTCCTTCTCGGACGCGTTTTTCACAAAGCTGCGCGTAACCGGCAGGAGGAAATACACCAGCAGCATTATGTGGATGTAATACAGATGAAACTGCTGATTAAACACCAGCACTTCCTTAACCGACTGTATAACGAAAGCCGCGGTGAGCTGATGCTTCAGCAGCGGTATCCACAGCTTATACGCGATCGCCCAAACGAGCATCGCAATGACAAGGCGAAGCACGTTGTGCAGGTACAGCCGCTTTAGCGTGAGCTCCTTTTCCGGACGCAGCATCAGTGCGCCCGAGCACATGAGAAACAGCGGAACGCCGAGCCCCGCCAGCACCCGCCAGAAAATCGCAGAATCATACTGCCAAGTCCCGACCGTGCCGTGGAGCAGCAGGAACTGCGCGGTCACGTGTATCATAACGACGCCGAAAATCGCAATCGTTTTTGCTAAGTCAATTTCAACCGATCTCTTCATCAATCTGTTATATCTTCCTTTTTTTAATCACGCTATTGCCATAGGGGCAATTCGCCTTGAGATTTTACCGATACATTTTTTGCGGCTGCTCGGTTACAAAAGTGCCGACTAAACCATTGCATCGGGCGAGC
>USPI01000004.1 GCA_900556535.1 uncultured Eubacteriales bacterium
AGCCTTATAAATCAAGGCTTTTCGGATAGGTATAAACAATTATGAAATTAGGTATCGTGGGACTTCCGAACGTCGGCAAGTCGACCCTGTTCAACGCAATAACCAACGCGGGCGCGGAGAGCGCAAACTATCCGTTCTGCACGATAGAGCCCAATGTCGGCATGGTCACCGTGCCCGACGAGCGACTTGACTTCCTCGCGTCGATATACGAGCCGAAGAAGTACACCCCCGCCGTCATCGAATTCGTTGACATCGCGGGTCTTGTCAAGGGTGCCAGCAAGGGCGAGGGACTCGGCAACAAGTTCCTGTCCAATATCCGCAACACCGACGCCATCGTCCACGTTGTCAGATGCTTTGACGACGAGAACGTCATTCACGTCGAGGGCGGCACCGATCCCGCGCGCGACGTTGACATCATTGACCTCGAGCTCATCATGGCGGACATGGAGATGGTCGAGCGCCGCATTGAAAAGGCGAACAAAAACGCCAAGGGCGACAAGAAATATCTGCACGAAGCGGAGGTTTTCCAAGGCCTTCTGGAGCACCTGAACGAGGGTAAGAGCGTGCGCAGCTATGAGTGCGAGCCGGACGACATGGAGCTTATCGCAACCAGCGACCTGCTCACGATAAAGCCCGTCATCTACGCCGCTAATATGGACGAGGACGGTATCGCCGCTTACGAGGACAACCCCTATTACAAGCAGCTTTGCGAGATCGCCGCAAAGGAGGGGGCGCAGGTGCTGCCCATCTGCGCGAAGCTCGAGGCGGAGATAGCGGCTCTCGAGCCTGACGAGCGTGAGATGTTTCTCGAGGAAATGGGCATGAGCCAGTCCGGTCTTGACAGAATGATAAAGACCTCCTACGCGCTGCTCGGTCTTATCTCTTTCCTCACCTGCGGCAGCGATGAATGCAGAGCGTGGACTATCCGCCGCGGCACCAAGGCGCCGCAGGCTGCCGGCAAGATACACACCGACTTCGAGCGCGGCTTCATTCGCGCCGAGATAGTCGCCTTTGACGACCTCAAGTCCTGCGGCAGCATGGCGGCAGCCAAGGAGAAGGGACTTGTCAGATCCGAGGGCAAGGACTACGTTATGAATGACGGCGATGTAACGCTGTTCAGATTTAACGTGTGATGCAGCGGGTGATGTTTATCCTTGAGCTCATCGGCGCGGCGGCGTTTTCCGTCTCAGGAGCGATGGTCGCGATCGAAAAGCGTGCCGATATCTTCGGCGTCATTTTCCTTGCGGTCACGACGGCGCTCGGCGGCGGTGTTATCCGCGATGTGCTCATAGGCAGGATACCGCCCGTGATGTTCGTCAGCTATTGGTATATCCTCATAGCGGTTCTGGCGGCTCTGGCGGTTTTCATAGACGCATACGTCCGCAGCGAAAAATACAAGCTGCACATATATAAGCTCGATGCGGTCAATAACATATTCGACGCCATCGGTCTTGCAGTGTTCACCATATCCGGCATGAACGCGGCGATGGGCGTGAGCGATAATGTGCTGCTGCTGCTTTTCGTCGGAATGGCAACGGGCATCGGCGGCGGTATGCTGCGCGACGTTATGACGAACACCATGCCCAAGGTGCTCAGAAAGCGTATTTACGCGGTCGCGTCGCTGCTCGGCGGCGGGGTGTACTACGTCATGATGCTCCTCGGAGCGGGGGAGCTTGCCTCCGCCGGCTGCGGTATGCTGCTCATTTTCGTCCTGCGTCTGCTTGCAACGATAAACAAATGGAATCTGCCGTATGTGAAGCTGGATTGAGAACTTGATTACGAAATTGTAAAATATGAAAATCCGGTTGACTCGCGGCAGTGTAATGTGATATTTTTAAATAGTTAAAAGGGAGTAGCGGACGCCACGCGGCGTTCGGCACATCGTCATCACGACCAAAGCGGTCCGGTGTGCCGGGTACTTTGTTGTATTTGCAAGACTTTTACGGCAAGCTTGTTTTGCCGTAGGAGTCTTGTTTTTTTATTATGTATATTTAAAGAAAGGATCTGAAAAACTGACAAATGGACACAAACTCAATATTGCCTCAACTACTGCTTCAATTTGCACTGATAGCGGTAAACGCACTTTTCGCGGCGACGGAGATCGCCGTGATATCGCTCAATGAGACAAAGGTGCGCCGCATGGCAGAGGACGGAGACAAAAAATCCGCCGCCATGCTGCGAATGGTGACGGAGCCGACGGGATTTTTATCGACCATCCAGATTTGCATAACGCTTGCCGGTTTTCTCGGCTCAGCATTTGCCGCGGATAATTTCTCCGACAAGCTCGTGAATTGGCTCGTAAACGACTGCTCGGTGACGGGCATATCCGCCGCCGCACTCGATACGATCTCGGTCATCGTAATAACGCTCATTCTGTCGTATTTTACGCTCGTTTTCGGCGAGCTTGTCCCGAAGCGCATAGCAATGAAGCGCGCCGACGGGATTGCCCGCGCCGTGAGCGGACTGATGGTCGGAATGTCGGCGGTTTTAAAGCCCATCATATGGCTTTTGACGGTGTCCACGAACGCGGTGCTGAGGCTTTGCGGAGTTGACCCCAACGACAATGCGGAGGAAGTGTCCGAAGAGGAAATAATAATGATGCTCGACGAGGGCGAGGAGGCGGGTTCCATTGAGACCGGCGAAAAGGAGCTAATTAAAAACGTGTTTTCGCTCAATGATATTACGGCGGAAAACGTCATGGTGCACCGCTCTCAGGTCTGCTTTCTGCGGCAGGGAGATACGCGCGAAAAGATGCTCGGTGAGATCGCCGAGAGCGGCTATTCGCGTTTTCCCGTCTGCGGCGGAGACATTGACAATATAATCGGCATACTCTATGCCAAAACATATCTCACCGCGCTCAGCAGGGGCGAGGGTGGTGAAATGAGCGACTATCTGCTGCCGGCGCGCTTTGTCCATGCAAGCACGCGCATAAACAAAATACTGCTCGATATGCAGCGCGAGCATATGCATATGGCCGTCGTGGTCGATGATTACGGCGGAGTTATCGGTATCGTAACGCTTGAGGATATTCTCGAGCAGCTCGTGGGCGAGATATGGGATGAAAACGATGAGATCGAGGAAAATATAAAAAAGCATTCGGACGGAAGCTACGGCGTGCTCGGCAGCACGCAGCTGTCGGATATGTGTGAATGCATCGGCTGCAAGATAGACAGCGACGCCGATACCGTGGGCGGCTGGGTCATAGAAAGGCTCGGCGCGATCCCGGTAGACGGCGACAGCTTTAAATATAATGATCTGTGTATCACGGTCACGGCAACGGACGAAAGGCGTGTGCTGGAGGTCAATGTTCAGGTACTTAGGAAGGAGCATATAAATTGAAGTATTATTGTGAAGATGCCGAGAAGGTCTTATCCGAGCTCGGCAGCGCCGAAAACGGTCTGACTCAGACCGAGGCCGAGCGGCGCTTAAACGAAAACGGCAAAAATAAGCTCGCAGAGCCGAAAAAGGACTCGCTCATAAAGCGCTTTCTCGCGCAGATGGCAGACCCCATGATACTCATTCTGCTCGCGGCGGCCGCCATAAGCGGTGTGCTTGCCGTGACGCAGGGTGAGAGCTTTGCCGATGTCATCATCATTCTCTTTGTCGTCATCGTAAACGCCGTGCTGGGCGTTTATCAGGAAAGCAAGGCGGAGAAGGCGATAGAGGCGCTTCAGGAAATGTCGGCGGCGACCTCAAAGGTGCTGCGTGACGGAAAGGTCGTCACGATACACAGCGAGGACATCGTCGTGGGCGACGTCGTGCTGCTCGAAGCAGGCGATGCAGTGCCCGCCGACGGCAGAATAATCGAAAACGCGAGCCTCAAGATCGAGGAGGCTGCACTCACGGGCGAATCCGTGCCGGTGAGCAAGTTCATAAACATCATTGATCTTGCCGACGGCAGCACGGACGTACCGCTCGGAGACAGGCGCAACATGGCATACATGGGCTCGACCGTCGTGTACGGACGCGGCGCAATGGTCGTCTGCGCGACCGGCATGGACACCGAGATGGGCAAGATAGCCGACGCGCTCTCCCGCGCCCAGGACGGGCAGACGCCCTTGCAGATAAAGCTCACCCAGCTTTCCAAGATACTCACGTGGCTCGTGCTCGGCATTTGCGTGGTCATTTTCGGCGTGCAGGTCATAAGAGCGGGCGCACTGAGCTTTGAGGTCGTTTTGAGCTCCTTCATGGTCGCCGTATCGCTTGCCGTCGCCGCCATACCCGAGGGGCTTGCCGCGGTCGTTACGGTCGTGCTGTCGATAGGCGTCACCAATATGTCAAAGCGCAACGCAGTTATCCGCCGCCTGACCGCCGTTGAAACTCTCGGCTGCGCGCAGGTGATATGCTCGGATAAGACCGGCACCCTTACGCAGAATAAGATGACCGTGGTTGACAGCTACGGCGACGAAAACGCCTGTGCCCGCGCAATGGCGCTGTGCTGCGACGCGGAAAGTGACGAAGCGGGCGAGGTCACGGGTGAGCCCACCGAGGCGGCGCTCGTGGTGTGGGCTGAAAAGCTCGGCATGAAAAAGGCATCTCTCAAGCAGGCCTTCCCGCGCTGCGGCGAGGCTCCGTTCGACTCCGGACGCAAGATGATGAGCACGCTCCACCGCACTGAAAACGGTGTCATCCAGTACACCAAGGGAGCACCCGACGTCGTGATAGGGCTGTGCACGCACTACCTTGAAAACGGCAAGGCCGTGCCCATGACCGAGGAGCACCGCGCAGAGATAATCGCGGCAAACAAGGAAATGGCGGATAAGGCACTGCGCGTGCTTGCCTGCGCAGAGCGCGTGTGGGATACCGCCCCACAGGATACTGAGCCGTCAGCGCTTGAGCGGGAGCTGTGCTTTATAGGACTTGCGGGCATGATAGACCCCGTGCGTCCCGAGGTCAAGGCAGCCATAGACGAGTGCAAGGAAGCGGGCATACGCCCCATCATGATAACGGGCGACCATATCGACACCGCCGTTGCGATAGCGCGCGAGCTGGGCATACTGCGCGAGGGCGACAGAGCCATGAGCGGCGCCGAGCTTTCAAAGCTCAGCGACGAGGAGTTCGAGAAGATATTTAAAACCGTGAGCGTTTACGCGCGAGTTCAGCCCGAGCACAAAACGCGCATCGTCAAGGCGTGGCGAAACGCGGGCTGCGTGACCGCCATGACGGGCGACGGCGTAAACGACGCACCTTCGATAAAAAACGCCGATATCGGCGTGGGCATGGGCATAACCGGCACGGACGTCACGAAAAACGTCGCGGACATGGTGCTTGCCGACGATAACTTTGCGACCATCGTCGGAGCCGTCGAGGAAGGCCGCAGGATATACGATAATATCCGCAAGGCGATCCAGTTCCTGCTGGGCTCGAACATGAGCGAGGTCATAAGCATCTTCGTTGCGACCCTGCTCGGCTTCACGATCTTAAAGCCCGTGCACCTTCTGTGGATAAACCTCGTCACCGACTGTTTCCCGGCGCTTGCGCTGGGCATGGAAAAGGCCGAGGGCGATATAATGCGGCGCAAGCCCAGAGCGGCACGCGACGGCATTTTTGCCGGCGGCATGGGCTTTGATATTGCCTATCAGGGCGTTCTGATCTCCGCGCTCGTGCTCGCGGCTTACTTCGTCGGTCACTTCATCGAGACCGGCACATGGGCAATAACCGACAGCGCCGACGGCACCACGATGGCGTTCCTGACCATGTCCATGGCGGAGATCTGCCACAGCTTCAATATGCGCTCCCTGCGAGGCTGCATCTTTACGATGGGCACCTCAAACCGCACTCTCACGCTCGCCGCAATAGGCAGCATTGTTGCCACGACGCTCGTGTGCGAGGTACCGTTTCTTGCAGACGCCTTCGGCTTCACGCCCGTTTCGCTGCTTGAGTACGTCATCGCCATCGGCATCGGTCTGTCCGGTATGTTCGTCGTCGAGATAGTCAAGACCTTCCAGCGTGCAGCAATGAGAAAGCGCGGGGAAATTATCTGAAAGCGGTTGACATAGCCCGCGCGGGGTGATAATATTGAACAATCAGCAATGACGGAGACCGAAAACGTTCAAAGCGCACAGAGAGAAAGACCGCAGGCTGCAAGTCTTTTCACGGCGAACGTCGGAGACCGCTCCCGAGCCGAAGCAAGGAAATGTGCTTCCGCACCGCGCCCGTTAAGCGCATGATGAGTTCTATCAAGGTGGAACCGCGTAAAATGTTAAGTATTACGCCCTTGACGCATTGCGTCGGGGGCGTTTTTTATTTGTAAAAGGAGCAGCTTATCATGGAAGAGAATAAGTACACGTTTGAAAATCCCGAATTTAAAAACACTTACCGTCATACCACGAGCCATATACTCGCGCAGGCAGTCAAGCGCCTGTATCCCGAGGTCAAGCTCGCTATCGGCCCGTCCATAGAGAACGGCTTTTACTATGACTTTGACGCGCCCTTTGCCATAACTCCCGAGATCCTTGAGAAGATCGAGGCGGAGATGCGCAAGATATGCAAGGAAAAGATAAAGCTCGAGCGCTTCGAGCTGCCCCGCGAGGAGGCGATCAAGTTCATGCAGGAGCGCGATGAGCCGTACAAGGTCGAGCTCATAAACGACCTGCCCGAGGACGCCGTCATTTCCTTCTACAAGCAGGGCGACTTTACCGACCTGTGCGCAGGTCCGCATCTGGACTCCACCGGCAGAGTCAAGGGCAACGCCATTAAGCTCACCTCCTGCACCGGCGCATATTGGCGCGGCGACTCAAACCGCAAGATGCTCCAGCGCATCTACGGCACCTGCTTCATGAAAAAGGACGAGCTCGACGCTTACCTTGCCCGCATCGAGGAGGCAAAAAAGCGCGACCACCGCAAGCTCGGCAAGGAGCTGGGTCTTTTCATGCTCACCGAGGAGGGTCCCGGCTTCCCGTTCTTCCTGCCCAAGGGCATGGTGCTGAAAAACACGCTCATAGACTATTGGCGCGAGGTACACAAGAAGTACGGCTATGTTGAAGTCTCGACCCCGATGATACTCAACCGCCAGCTCTGGGAGACCTCGGGACACTGGTTCCACTATAAAGAGAATATGTACACCACCCTCATAGACGGCGAGGACTTTGCTATTAAGCCCATGAACTGCCCCGGCGGTATGCTCGTTTACAAATCCGAGCCCCATTCTTACCGCGACCTGCCCCTGCGCGTGGGCGAGCTCGGTCTTGTCCACCGCCATGAGCTCTCCGGCGCACTGCATGGTCTGTTCCGCGTAAGATGCTTCACTCAGGACGATGCCCACATCTTCATGACCTGGGATCAGATGAAGGACGAGATCAAGAACGTCGTCAAGCTCTTTGACGAGGTGTATTCGCTCTTCGGTCTGCCGTATGAGATCGAACTGAGCACCATGCCCGAGGATCACATGGGCGACGAGAAGGATTGGGACTTTGCCCAGAACACTCTCAAGGAAGCCATCACCGAAATGGGCAAGAGCTACGTCATAAACGAGGGCGACGGCGCATTCTACGGTCCGAAGCTCGACTTCCATCTTGAGGACAGCCTCGGACGCACCTGGCAGTGCGGCACCATCCAGCTCGATATGCAGCTTCCCGAGCGCTTCGAGCTTGAGTATGTCGGCGCGGACGGCGAGAAGCACCGCCCCGTCATGATCCACCGCGTCGTATTCGGCTCCATCGAGCGCTTCATAGGCGTCATCACCGAGCACTTCGGCGGCGCATTCCCGACCTGGCTGTCTCCCGTTCAGGTCAAGGTCATGCCCATAACCGACCGCGTTGACGACTACGCGAAGTCCGTGGCAAAGCGCCTTGACGAGCAGGGCTTCCGCGTTGAGTGCGACCTGCGCAATGAGAAGATCGGCTACAAGATCCGCGAGGCGCAGACTCAGAAGATACCCTACATGATCATTGTCGGCGACAAGGAGGCCGAAAACGGCACCATCTCCGTGCGTACCCGCGCAGGCGGCGACGAGGGCTCGATGCAGGTCGAGGACTTCATCGCAAAGCTTGCACAGGAAGTCTCCACCCGCGCAAAATAATATGCCAACGCCTGCCCTAATCGGGCAGGCTTTTTGAAAAGGAGCGGCTATGAAGCTTTTATTTAAACAGCGCTTTTTCTCGTGGTTTGACAGCTATGACGTCTATGACGAGTACGGCGAGCGGGTATTCACCGTCGAGGGCAAGCTCGGCTGGGGACACGTTCTGCATATCCTTGACCGCAGCGGCAGGCATATCGGCACCGTGCGCGAGCGCGTGCTGACGCTTTTTGAGCCGAAGTTCGAGATATACCGCGGCAAGGACGAATACATAGGCTGCATAACGAAGCGCTTTACGTTCTTCAGACCAAAGTTCGAAATTGACTATAACGGCTGGCAGGTAAGCGGCGATCTCTTTGCGTGGGATTACACAGTTACGGACGCACACGGCGCGTGTATCGCCGTTATTGAGAAAAAGCTCCTGAACTTTACCGACACTTATTCCATTGACGTTGCAGACACCGATAACGCCCTGTGCGTTTTGATGCTCGTGCTCGCAATAGACGCCGAAAAATGCAGCAGCAATAACGGATAAGATGAAAAAAGACACCCTCACGAGGGTGTCTTTTTTTACTTAAATTCTGAATAGCCGTCCGTCACGCAGGGGCTTTGCCTGCGGTCTTTCGCAGTCGGGATAGCCGAGGATGCAGTGACCGACGCCGATGTACTCGTCGCCGATGCCGCAGCCGCGCAGTATCTCCCGCGCCTCGGGCATCTCAAAGACCTCCTTGGCTCTGTTTATCCAGCATGAGCCGAGACCGAGCGCGCTTGCGGCGTTCATGAGGTTTCCGAGGACGAGCGCGCCGTCCTCAACGTGCGTGGCGATATTGCGGTCTGCCAAAACAACGATGACCGTGGGCGCACCGTAAAAGGGGTCGACCTCCTCGGCACCCATGACGAGCGCGTTGAGCCGAGACAGCCGCGCAATGGTATCCTTATCCTGAATTGCGAGCAGCACCGTCGGCTGCCTGTTCATGGCCGACGGAGCGGCAAGCCCCGCGCGTATCACACAGTCAAGCTCACTGTCCGTGATCTGCTCCGGCTTATACGCTCTGATGCTTCTGCGCTCAAGGATCTTTTCAAGTGCCTCGTTCATTTCAGGGCTCCTCTATGTCGTAAAACTCCGCGTACTCGGGACCGTTTTTCGCCGCCTCCACCGCGGCCTTTGCCGCCTCAAGCTCACGGCGCATGGTCTCGATGCGCTCGTCTATTTTGGTCAGCTCGTCGAAGAGGGGAGCATACTTGCCGTAGGGCGCGTCGCGGTTTTCGTCATAGCAGATGCGGCCTATTTCGAGAAACACCTTTTTCTGCTCCTCAAGCTCGCCGTTTATCTGCAAGGTGAGCTTTGCTATGTTCGCGTAGCAGCGCGCCGCGGTGCTGCCCTTGTCGTATGCATCGCGCAGCCCGCCGCCCTCGACGTACTGCTTTGCCTTATTCGTGACGCTGTTTATCGTGCCCTTGACTATGCTTTTGTAATCAGCCATTTTCAATATCTCCTTCCTGCACCTCGGGCTTTTTTATCCGCGTGCTGCGGTTAACGAAAAGCCCCTCGGGCGAATGCTTTTTTCTTGCGTTTATTATGAGTATGACGGCCGCCGTGACCGCGCTGACGATCGCCAGAAGCTGCGAAACGCGGATGTCGGTCGAGCCGATGTAGAGGCTGTCGGTCCTGAGCCCCTCGACCCACGACCTGCCTAAACCGTACCAGAATATGTACAGGCAGAAAAACTGCCCGTCGTATTGCCGCTTGCCGCGCCTGAGAAGAATGTACAGTGCGATAAGCCCCGCGAAATTCCACAGGCTCTCGTAGAGAAACGTCGGGTGAACGTATATTGTCTCGCTGCCGGGAACGGTCAGTCCCATGCGGCAGAACACGTCGGTCACGCCGCCGAAGGCCTCGCGGTTTATGAAGTTACCCCAGCGTCCTATCGCCTGACCTATGAGCAGACCGAAGGCAGCAAGGTCGCCGAGCGCCATGACGGGTATTTTCTTATGACGGCAGACCAGAGCGCCTGTTATAACGCCTGCGATTATGCCGCCGTAAATGGCAAGCCCGCCGTCGCGCACCATGAATATCTCCGAGGGATTTGCGATGAAATAGTCGAGCTTAAAGAGAACGTAATAGAGCCTTGCGCCGATTATGCAGGTCGGAATGAGCCAGATGACGAAGTCAAAAAGGTCGTCCGAGGTGATGCCGAATTTTTCCGCCTGTCTTGCGCAGAAGAGGGCGGCGAAGATAAAGCCGAGCGCGATTATTACGCCGTAAAAATAAATTTCAAAGCCGAAAACGGTGAAGCTGTACGGCGGGTCGATGCTGAAATTTCCGAACATGGGGAAACTTATCGCCGCGTCGCGCAGCATGGTTGAGGTGAGAAAAGTCATGTTATCGTTCCTTTATTGTGCCTTTACCGGGGAAATAATGCTCATTGCGAGCCTGTCGGGAGAAAGATGGGTGCTTATAAATTCCTCGCACTCGGCTTTTTTGATGCTCTCGAGCACCTCGAAGCCGTCAAGTGCGCAGTAGCCGCCGAACTGACCCTCAACGAGCGCAAAGCACAGCGCGTCAAAGTGCTCAAGCGCCCTGAGCTCGGAGCCGAACATCGCCTTTTTCGCCGCGTCGAACGCATCGGGATCAAGTCCGCGCTCCGACACGTTTTTAACGGCGCCCTTGAGCTCCGCGAGGACCTTCCGAGGCGCCTCGCTCTGCCCGTGAATTATGATCGTCGCGGTGCCGGCCGCGTAATCGGTCTCATAGCCGAAATTCCGTCCGAGCGTGCCGTCGGCGTACAGGCTGCTGTAAAAATCGCCTGACTGACCGAGCAGCGTCCTCAGCGCGAGCTGCGAAACGAGCTTTTGCCGCAGGAGGGCATCGCCGTCGGGCGCGGGGGTGAGCTTTGCGCCGATGAAAAACTGCGGCGCGGAGACCTCCATGCGCTCCTCGCAGAAGCTCTCGTGCGGATATTCCGTCTCACTTTCGCCCATGTCCGCCTTCGGCGTCTCCTGCCGCTCGTGCGTGAGCAGCTTGTCGGCAATGCCGAATATGCGCTCGGGATCGCAGTCTGCGGCCACGCAAAGGGTCATGTTTGACGGCGCGTAAAACGCCCTGTGGCAGTCATAAAGCGTCTGCGCGCTTATCTGCGCGATGCTCTCGATGCTGCCCGCGACCTGATCGCGTATGGGGTGGTGCGCATAGAGCATACGCATGAGGCGGTTATAGATGACGTAGCCGGGATCGTCTTCGACCATGCATATCTCCTGCCCGATGATACCCTGCTCCTTGGCAACGGTCTCGTCGGTGAAATAGGGCGTCGAGACAAATTTTATGAGCATACGCAGGTTTTCCTCAAAGCCCTCGGTGCAGCCGAAATAATAGGCGGTCATGCCGCTTGAGGTAAACGCATTCGGCTGCGCGCCGTTTGCGGCAAGTGTGGCGAGGGCGTTGTCGCCGTCGGGCATATCAAACATCTTGTGCTCAAGAAAATGCGCAACTCCCGCGGGAGTGTCGTGCATCGTGCCGCCGAGCGAAAAGCGCCGATGCGCGCCGCCGTAGTTTGCTGCAAGCACCGCGAAGCCGTGCCTGAAGCCGGGCTTTGTCACGACGTTTATCCGCAGTCCGCTGCGAAGCTCGCCCGAATAAATATCCTCGCCGAGCTTTTCATATCTTTTATGCTTCATCGCCGTCCTCCTCGTCCGTGCCGCGCAGATAATATACGGCGTCGGGCACTATGCTGCGCGCTATCTGCACGATGTCCTCAAGCTCGACGCAGTCTATCGCCGCGGCAAGCTCCTCGGGCTCGACGTCAAGCCCGTCGAGAGTGCTTTTAAGATAAAACGACTCAAGTTCATTCTGATCGTCGGCCACGGCAAGCAGATCCGCCGCGCAGCTACGCTTTGCCGCGCACAGCTCGTCCTCGCTCACCTCGCCGCGTCTGATCGCGTCAAGCTGCGCTTCAATTTCGGCCTTTGCCGCGTCAAATTTATCAAAATCCACGCCGCAGGAAACGTACATGATGCCCTTTTGCACGTTGACCGTGCTGCTTGCGTAGTAGCAAAGCGAGAGCCTTTCGCGGACGTTGACAAAGAGCTTCGAGGTCACTCCGCCGCCGAAAACGGCGTTAAACACGCGCATCGCGGCAAGGTCGGGGTCGTCCATGCAGTCGCCGAGACGGTAGCCCATGACTATCTTGCCCTGCGTCACGCTCATTTCGTCCGTGAATACGCGCACCTCGTCCTCAACGGCGTTCATGCGAATATCCGTGCCTATATCATAGTTAATTTCGCCGCGCGACATACCGGACAGCGCGTCCGAGAGGATGTCCGAAACGGTGTCCGCGTCCTCCGAGCCGCAGTAGAATATTTCGACTGGTGCTGTCTGGACGAGGCTGCGATAGTGCTTCGTGAGCTTCTGATAGTGGATATTCTCCGCCGCATCCTCCGTACCGAGCGGGGGCACGGCAAACGCCTCGTAGCAGCACATCTGCTCAAGCAGGCGCAAAACGGCATAGCTGCGCTTGTCGTTGATTCTGCCTCTTATCCGCTCAAGCAGTTTTTCCTTTTCACTTTCGACGTAGTCCGGCAGGAGCAGTCCGCCCTTGGTGCAGGGGGTGAGCAGAAGCTCCGCGCAAAGCTGGGCGACGCTCTCGAAAACCGAGCTCCCCGCGGGAAGACAGCGGTCGTCTGGAAAGCTCGCTGCAAGGCCGATGCACTGAATTTCGCCGACTCTGCGCACACGCGGCTCTATCCTGCTGCCGTAGAGCCTGTCAAGCTCGACGGCAAGCGTCTGCATATCCGTGCGATAGCGGCTGCCGCGCCGCAGCACAAAGGGTATGACCGCATTCATCGCCGCCGTTTCTCTGTCAAGCTGCGTGAGCAGAGTTACGCTCAGGCAGTCGGTCTTGAATTTCCCGCTTCTGAGGGCAGTGAGCCAAACTCCCGGGAGCAGTTCTTTTCTGACGGTATCCATGGCATGACCTCCTTGGACTTATAATAAATCAGTATAGCACACTTTTCATGCATATGGTATATTTTTTCCGTCGTATTTTTCCCCGTTTACAAATATGCCGTCCGCGCCTATGCATATTTTGAGCGGCGTTTTTCCGAGCGGGCGCAGCGTTATGCGGCAGTCGGGAAAGCCCTCGGGCAGGGTGGGGCGGATATAGAGCCCGCCGTGCCACAGCCGGAGCCCCAAAAACTCCTCGGCGAAAACGCGGAAGTACCAGCCCGACGAGCCGGTGTACCATGTCCAGCCCGCCTCACCCTCATGACCCGGCGCGGTGTATACGTCGGCGGCAAGGACGAAGGGCTCGGCAAGATACTCGCGCAAATCGTGATTTTCCGGCAGCAGTGCACACAGTATCTCCCACGCATCGCCCGCGCGGCCGCGCCTCAAGCAGGCCATCGCAAGCCACAGTGCCGCGTGAGTGTACTGCCCGCCGTTTTCACGAAAGCCCGCGCCGTAGCTGCGGATATATCCGGGGTCGCGTCCGCCGCCGCAAAACGGAGGGTCAAAAAGCTTTATTATTTTCCGCTCGCGGTCGAACAAAAGCCTCAGCGCGCTGTCAAGCGCCGTGTCTGCTCGGGAGTTTTGTGCCTCGGCGCAAAAGCAGGCCCAGCTTTGCGCAATGGAGTCGATTCGGCACTCGCCGCAGCTTTTTGAACCGAGCGGCGCACCGTCGGGCCAGAAGCCTCGCAGATACCACTCACCGTCCCACGCCGAGTCCGCCGCCTGTCCGATCTCGGCTGCCAAGGCGCGGTATTTCTCCGAATTTGGTTTACATAACGACATAAGCAGCTCCGAAAATCTCCGCACGCAGCAGGCGAAAAACCAGCTGAGCCAAACGCTTTCACCGCCGATGTTGTCCAGGCCGTCGTTCCAGTCGCCGCTGCCGAAAAGCAGCAGTCCGTGCTCACCGCGGCCGCGCGCGATGCACAGGTCTATTGCCCTGCAAGCGTGCTCAAGAACGTTTTCCGCGCAGTCCGAGCGCGGCGGCGTTTCATAGCGGTCGCGCTCGTGCGCTTCGAGCGGAGCGGAGTTGACATAATATTCACGGCACTCGTATATTTCAAAATCTCCGGTCTTTTCAGTGTACTCGCACAGCGCCCAAACTAGCCATAGAAGATCGTCCGAGCAGCGCGTGCGCACGCCCTTGTCCGAGCCTGCGGTCGAGTGCCACCAGTGCATGACGTCGCCCTCAAGATACTGATGGCGGCAGGCGCTTAAAATGTGCGAGCGCGCAAGGCTGGCGTCTATGAGAATGAGGTTAACGGCATCCTGAAGCTGGTCACGAAAACCGACCGCGCCGCCGCTTTGATACATTGAGCAGCGCCCCATGAGCCGACAGGCGAGAGTCTGATAAACAGCCCAGCCGCTCATATAATTATCCGCCTCGCCGCAGCCCGTGAGCGTTAGAGCGGTGCATATTTTGAGCCAGTGCGCCCTTGTGCGCTCAAGCGCCGAGAATGCGGTTTCGGGTTTACATAACCGCAATAACTCATCTTCCTGAGCGCAGCCGCAAACGAGCACGATAACGCTCTGAGCCTCAAGCCTTGCCGCGAATACGGGATAGCTCAGATCGCTCGTTCTTTCGTCAAATTCGCCGTAGCTCCAAGATAAAAGGTCACAGGTATAGCCCAAAACGGGCGCAGAGCATACGACTCGGAATTTGAGACCTTCAATTGCGGAGCGGCTGCTCGATGCGGTGAATACGGAGTTTACATAATTTACGCTTACTGCTGTATGATCGTTCTCGTTTTCGGCAAGCAGCAGCTCGCATTTCCATTCGATGCTGCCGCTCAGCTCGCCGAAAAGCTCGATGATAAAAACACGCGCGTCAATGTCGGGAGGGACGAACGCCGTGCATCGCGTTGCGCTGCTGCCGAGGCTTTTTTCCCAAACTGCGCAGCCGCAGCCGAATTTAATTCGGCAGCTTGCGCCGTCAGGAGCAGCAAACAGACTATGGCGGGAGTTATCCGTCACAAGCTCCAGACTTTCAGGTCCCGAAACGGCGTCGGGCTCGTTCGCCCACGGCGTCAGCCGCATTTCACGCGCGTTTTGAAACCACATATTGCCCATGCCGGTGTCAGCGGCAATATAGCCCATGCGCCCGTTTGTGAGCATGGTGCTCCAAACGCGGGAGGGGAGTGTTTGGTTTACATAAAACACAAAGCTGCCGTCATCTAAATATTCGTGCTTTATTGCGGCGCCGATACCACGACGGTTACATTTGACCGTGCGCGGCGGTGCGGAAAACGTCCGCCTTCGCTCCTCGGCACCGATGATGCATGCGGCGGCGGAGCTCACAAGAGGCTGCGCTTCTGTCGGCAGTATCCTCACACCCGCGTGCGTTCCGAGCAGCGCCTCAAGACCGTGAGCCGCCAGCGTATCGCGCACCTTGGAATACACCGGGCGGCAGTATTCTCCGCCCTCGTCGGTGAAGAATACGAGATCGGCATACACCCCGCAGGCTCGCAGCAGACAAAACCTGCGCGTGACCGCTTCGATATTCTCCTCCTGCTGGCAGCAAATTATCGGCAGGTCGCCCGAAATGCCGTAGCGCCAGAGCTCGCTTTTGGCGGGGAAGGGCCGGGCGGCGCTGACAAACAAGAGCTTTCCGAGCAGGCTCATCGCTTTGCCGACCTCGGCGGCGTTCATGTGCGTCAGACTTGCGCAGGCGGGAACCATCGCGCCGTACTCCTCGGGGCCCTGCGCGAGCATATGCTGCGCACCGCTGTACGCGCCCTCGGGCGAATCGGCAGCGCAGAGCGAAAACCGCAGCCTCGTCCGCTCCGAGGCCTTGAGCGAAAGCCGCGCCGCGACGCTTACAAAGGGGGCGGATAACGCGCCGTCGGGGCTTATCTCGCTCGCCCGCGCCGTAATATCCCTGTCGCAGGCAACGCAGAGCCACACCTCCTCCTGCCGCGAGCGCGCAAGCCTGTGCAGCATCAGGCAGTTTGACTCATTTTTTGCCTCGATGCCGAGCCGCCAGTATGCCTTGTGGTTAACATAATCAGCAGCATTTGCGAGTACGGGTTCGAACGTAAACACAAGCTGCGCATTTTCAATATCCTCCCTTGCGCAGATTTCGACCTCGCGCATTTCACCGTTTTCACTGCCCGATACCGCGATCGTGCAGCGCGACTCGAAGCTTTCGCATACGCATGAAAAAGTGCAGGATATTTCGGAAAACTCCCACATATACTTGCTTTCGCTGCTCGAATAGGGCAGAAGCGGGAGCTCATATTTGCCTGAAACAAGGCTCATGCGGGCGTTGTTTTCCAAATCGAGACTGTGAAACGGAGCGGTATAAACGAGCATTTCCCGACAGGTGGCGCGGGCAAGTCCGCTCTCGGTTAACATAATATTATACGCGCCGTTTGACAGCAGCGCACAGCTTGGCTGCGCATAGTTAACGCCGCTGCCACGCGACTCCCACTGATGCTGCATGAAAGCGTCGGGCTTTTCCGCCTTTTCGTCGTCCGAGGGCAAAATTTGCGCGCCGTAGGGTATCTTTTCCTCAAGCAGAGCGCGGTGCGCCGACATTTCGGGAATGGACATGAACGCCTCCTGCACGCCGCCGCACAGGGCGTTTGTTATTGCGAGCAGGCTCATGCCGAGGTGATGCACCATGAAGCATCTCACACGCTCCCCTCCGTCGGAGCGGCAGCGCGAGGGAGTGAAATCAATTGCCTCGATAAAGCCGAATTTCCCGCGCGCGCCCTGACTGTCAAGTCTGCGCAGATTGCGCATTGCGCCGTTGAAATCCAGCCCCAGCGCGAGGAAGGTCGCATACGGAGCGATGACAAGCTCCTTGTCCTGACCGCGCTTGAGTGCGAGAGCTGCGCAGCCGTGAGCCTTGTAGCGGTAGTTAAGGGCGGGGTCGAGCGAGAAAAACGCGCTTTCCGATATGCCCCAAAGCCCGCTGCGGCTCCTGCGCCGCTTCTGCACGAAGACGCACAGCTTTGCCGTTTCGTAAAGCAGACTGCCCGCCGTGAGCGGCAGAAACAGCGTCGGCATGAGATATTCAAACATCGTGCCCGTCCAGCTTACCATACCGCGGTAGCCTACGTATTGCCGCATCGCGCGCGAGAGCTTGCGCCAGTGCCGCCGCGGTACTTCGCCCTTTGCAACGGCGGCGTAGCTCGTCAGCTGCGCCTCGCTTGCCATGAGGTCGTACAGCCCCGGCGAGGGTGTGCCCTTGTCGAGGTCTATACCTATATAAAACAGGCTGCGCTCGTCGTCATAAAAAACGGACAGATCCATCGGCTGCATGAGCGTGTCGAGCCTTTGCACGAGCTGCATTTCGCCGATAGCCCCGAGCATAGCGCCCGCTGCCGCCATGCAGGCATAGAGATTGCCGCAGTCCACCGTTGAGAGGTACCTCGGCTCAAGCGGCCGCAGCGTGCGGGTGTCGTACCAATTGCACAGGTGTCCGCGAAATTTTGTGAGCCTTTCGACGGAGTCGAGCATATTGCCGACAAAATCGGCGGCGCGCTCGGTGCTTATGATACCGAGCCTTTGCGCACACATGGCGCTCATTAGCGCAAGTCCGATATTCGTCGGCGAGGTGCGGTGTGCTATGCCGACGGGCGGCTGCTCCTGAAAATTATCGGGCGGCAGGAAATTATCCTCGGCCGTGCAGAAGCGCTCAAAATAGCTCCAGATCTCCCGCGCACAGTCGGTGAGGTATTTCCTGTCGGCGTCGGATATGTCGGTGTTCTTTCGCGCCGGAAGCGCAAGCGCTGCGGCGGCAAGCGGTGCGGCGATCCAGAACAGCCCCGCCGTTTTTGCCGATATGCCCGATGCGAAGGCAACAAGAGCAAGACCGGCCGCTATGCAGGGCCACATATTTGCAATATATCCGAACACGCCGAAGCGCCGCTCGTCACCCTGCGCCGCGGTCTGCCATTCAAGAAGGTTTTTCTCGCTGACTGCCATGCGCCACACGGCAGTCGCCGCCGCCGAGAGCGATATCCACGCCTCATACGGCAGCAGCCACAGCCGCAAAAGCGTCATCACGAGCGCACTGCCCATGCCGCCGAGCACGCGGCTGTGGTATCTCACGGTCAGCGCGTCGGGCTTACTTGACGCAAGCTCCGTGAGCGATATTAAAAGCCCCGAGCCGAGCGCCAAGACCGCCGCCCACGCTGCCGCCCTGAGCCAGCTCACTCCGAGCAAAAGCCCGAGAAAGATCGCCGTGAACGTTGCGGGAGCTATCATGCTGCGCCGCAGCGAGTCAAACAGCCGCCAGCGCTCGATATCGGGCAGCGCCGCGTCGAATATCCACGGCGAATTCTGCCAATCTCCGCGTATCCAGCGGTGGCTGCGCCGGTAATAAGCAAGGGGAGAGGCGGGGAAGGAGTCGGAAAACTCCGTGTCGCTCATGTATCCGCCGCGCAAGAACGCACCCTCAAGCGCATCGTGCGAGAGCACTCTGCCGTCGGGAATGTGCGCTTTTGAGCATATAACGAGAGAAGCGGCGTCGATGATGCCCTTGCCGGAGAAGCCGCCGCGGTCGAAGAGATCCATGCCGGCCTCGCCGCAGGTCGAAGCGTAGGCCTCGCAGCCGCCGCGACCTGCAAATACGCGGGAAAAGCCGGTTTTGCCGCAGGATGCGAGCGTTGTTGACATTCTTGGGTGTATGATGCCGTGACCTGCGGTGACGCAGCAGCGCAGGGTGTCTAATACGGGCGTATTCATGGGATGGAGCATCGCGCCTATAAGCTCCGACAATGAGCCGGGGGTCGGGCTCGTGTCGCTGTCAAGGGTTATGATAAACCTCGCACCGTGCAGTGCTTCGGGCTCTCCCGCCGCGACCTTCAGCTCACTTTCGCCGCCCGACATGAGCCGCGCCAGAGCAAGCAGCGCGCCGCGCTTGCGCTCAAAGCCGGAATACCTGCCGCGTCCGGAGTCGAGCGTCCTCGGCCTTGTGAAAAGATAAAAGCCGCCGCCGTATTTTTCGTTCAGGGCGTCAATATGCTCCGCCGCGGAGCGAATTATATCCCCGTCCTCGGGCAAGCACTCGCAGTCGGCCTCGGGGAGGTCGGCAAGAATACCGAAAAGCAGGTTTTTGCCGCAGTCTCGGTTTGTCAGCGAAAACTCCTCGAGCCTGCGCGCAAAATACGCCGTATCCTCTGCCGACGACAGCAGCGCCGATATGACGCACACGGTCCTGCCGTCGTCGGGCACGCCGTCCGTGATCTTTATCCTCGGCAGCCTTCGCGGCGGCACGGCAAGCGTTATTATATAGTCCAGCAGCGTCTTTATAAGCTCCGACGCCGGCAGCAAAAGCAGCAGCGCCGTGGCTGCGCTGTGGGCTGAAAAACCGCACAGCAGCGTCAAAAACAGGGTCAAAAGTACATTCAGCCCTATATACGCCGCGCTGCGCCGCCTTTCGTGGGGCACGGGCAGAAGATAATATCCGACGTGCCGCTGCGCACCCTCGCCCTCGCGGCATTTTTCAATGAGCTGCCTTGCAAAAACGTGCTCCTCAAGCCCGCTTTTGGCTGCAAGGCGCGAGAGCCGTGCTCGGTAGCTGTCGCGGCTTTCGTCGTCCATGCGCGGATACACCCCGGCGGGGTCTGCCATAAGCTCTGCCTCGGCAAGATCGGCGCTGCGCAAAAAAGCTCTCTGATCGAGCTCCGCCATTGCCCTCAACGAGGAAAACAGTGCGGCAAAGCCGTCCGTGAGCGAGTCCGGCGAGGAGCTTGAGGACAGCTTGCGGCAGTGCTCGGCAAGAGCCGAAAGAAGCTGCGAGCGCAGCACCGCGGGAAAAAGCGCAAGCTCCGCGTGAGTGAGCGGGCACACGCTTTGGTAGCCTTGCAGATACTCCCTCATGCGCTCCGCGGCGAGCCTCATGCCGAGTGCAGAGAGCATATCCCGACACATTACCGGCAGCAGCTCCCCCTCAACTCCGCTGCGCATTTTCCCCGCGCGCGCAATATCACCGAGCGCCGCCTTGCCCTCGCGCAGCGCAATATAGCGGTTATCCAAAAGCCATTGGCACGCCTCGGGCACCTCCTGCGCAGCCCCGAAGCGCCGCTCGACAAGTCGAAAGACCGAATTTATCTGCCTTAGTGCATCCTTTAGCTCGCCCTTGAGTCTTGCACAAGAGTGCAGCGCCGTGGGGCGATTGAGCCTTGCGCAGCTTGCCGCCCGCTCGAAGATCTGACTGTTTTTGTTCCTGTTTTTCATGAAAAAGCTCCTGTCGGCTCAATAGTTGTTATAAATGTCAGTTTTGCCGCAAAAAATCAAATATATTCGGCATCGGTGACAAGAATAAATGCTTGACACCCAAAACTCGGTATGCTATACTCTGTAAAGCAAAAATCGTTTACAGGGAGGGGCAGCCGTGGAAAACAGTGCGGTTATGCGTTCGATGCTGTTTGATTTTTACGGCGAACTGCTGACGGATAAGCAGCGGGAGTACTTTGACCTGAGATATAACGAGGATCTTTCTCTCGGAGAAATTGCCGAGCAGTGCGGCATATCGCGCCAGGGCGTTTGGGATATTATCCGCCGCGCCGAGACGGCGATGACCGAGATAGAGGAAAAAACGGGGCTTATAAAGCGCTTTATTGAGCGCAATGCCCAGATAGACGAGCTTCAAAATGAGCTTAAAAGCATCGGGGTCTCCGATGAGGGCATCATGAAAAAGCTCGAAGGACTTAAAATATAGGAGGCAGAGAGCATGGCATTTGAATCATTGTCCGACAAGCTATCCGCTGCCTTTAAAAAGCTGCGCGGCAAGGGCAGACTGACCGCGGCAGACGTCAAGGAGGCAATGAAGGAAGTGCGCATGGCGCTTCTGGAAGCCGACGTCAGCTATAAGGTCGTAAAGGAGTTTACGAAAAGCGTGACCGAACGCGCCTCCGGCGCGGACGTGCTTGAGGCGCTTTCTCCGGCACAGCAGGTCATCAAGATAGTCAACGAAGAGCTCGTAAAGCTCATGGGCAGCGAAAATCAGCGGCTCACCATCGGCTCAAAGTCCCCGAGCATAGTCATGCTCGTCGGTCTTCAGGGCGCGGGCAAGACGACTAACGGCGCAAAGCTCGCGGCGTATATGCGCAAGCAGGGCAAGCGTCCGCTGCTGGCAGCCTGCGATATTTATCGCCCCGCTGCAATAAAGCAGCTCGAAACGGTCGGCAAGCAGCTTGACATTCCCGTGTTCCAGATGGGCACGACCAACCCCGTCGATATCGCCAAGGCTGCCGTCGAGCATGCCCGTAAGCACGGCAACGACCTTGTGTTCCTCGACACCGCGGGTCGCCTGCACATCGACGAGGAGCTCATGCAGGAGCTGCAAAACATCCGCGACGCGGTCGAGCCGAGCGAGATACTGCTCGTTGTTGATGCGATGACCGGTCAGGATGCCGTGAACGCCGCAAATGCGTTTAACGACGCGCTGGGCGTCACCGGCGTCATGCTCACGAAGCTTGACGGCGATGCTCGCGGCGGCGCGGCGCTTTCGATAAAGGCCAGCACCGGAAAGCCGATAAAATTCATCGGCATCGGCGAAAAGCTTGACCAGATAGAGCCGTTTTACCCCGACCGTATGGCATCGCGTATCCTCGGCATGGGCGACGTGCTCACGCTCATAGAAAAAGCGGAGCAGAGCTTTGACGAGAAGAAGGCTCTTGAGATGGCCGAGCGAATGAAGGCAAACCGCTTCTCGCTCTCGGACTATCTCGAGCAGATGCGCTCACTCAAGGGCATGGGCGATATAAACGACCTTGCCGGCATGATACCGGGGCTTGATGCGAAGGCGCTCAAGGGCGCGAAGTTCGACGAAAAGGGTCTTGCCCGCATCGAGGCGATAATCCTCTCGATGACTCAGGCAGAGCGCGACGATCCGTCGATCCTCAACGCCTCGCGCAAAAAGCGCATCGCCCTCGGCAGCGGCACCTCGGTCGTTGATATAAACCGCCTGCTCAAGCAGTTTGACGCGATGCAGGGCATGATGCGTCAGCTCTCGGGCAAAAACATGAAAAAGCTCCAGAAGCGCTTCGGCGGCATGGGCGGAGGCGGCGGCTTCCCCGGTCTGGGCGGATTTAAATTCTGATTACCTGCGCTTAAACGGCGTTTGTAATATATATTTTCAAGAAAAAACATGGAGGTGAATGATAAATGGTAAAGATCAGACTTCGCAGAATGGGTGCAAAGAAGGCACCGTACTACCGCATCGTCGTTGCAGATTCCCGCTGCCCCCGCGACGGACGCTTCATCGAGGAGATAGGCACTTACGATCCCATGGCAGAGGGTGCAAACATTAAGGTCGACATGGAGCGCGCAAAGTACTGGATCGCTAACGGCGCACAGCCGACCGATACCGTCCGCGGCCTTCTCAAGAAGATCGAGGGCTAATAAGGAGTTTCTACCGGCATGAAAGAACTTTTGACCTACATTGTGCAGAGCCTTGTCGATAACCCCGATCAGGTCTCTGTGACCGAGCGCAAAGCCGACGGCGAGACGGTTTTTGAAGTCCGCGTGGCTGACGGCGACATGGGCAAGGTCATCGGCCGGCAGGGAAGGATCGTCAAGCAGATCCGTATCCTTATGCGGGCCGTCGCCCAGAAAAAGGGCAAAAAGGTATCAGTCGAAATCATGGACTGAACGCAGAAAACCGAGGTGGCAGCACCCCGGTTTTTTGCTGTCTTGAACTCTATATGGTCAAAAAGCCACGTTTAACGTGGCTTTGTTTGCTACAGGGGCATATTTTGAATATGCTCCTCTTCAATTGTTAGGTTTGCAAGAAAGTGCGAAACAAGCCTTATCGAATCAATAATCTCGCGCTGATTCGCCTCGGACATCTGGGCAATGGTATTTTGCATATGGCTTATAAATCTGCGCTCACCTGTGTCTATCTCCTT
>USPI01000005.1 GCA_900556535.1 uncultured Eubacteriales bacterium
GCGTAGCTCACGGCGTGAGCCTTGTTAAACGCATACGAGGCGAAGTCGAGAATTTCGTCATAGATGCTGTCGGCCACGCTCTCGGGCACTCCGCGGCGCACCGCGCCCTCTATGCCGCGGCTCTCGTCGCCGTGGACGAAGGCACGGCGCTCGGCGTCGATGACCTTGTGCTTTTTCTTGCTCATCGCGCGGCGTATCATATCCGCCTGTCCGAGCGAAAAGCCGGCAAGGCGGCGGAAAATTTCAATGACCTGCTCCTGATAGACGATGCAGCCGTAGGTGACCTCCAGAATGGGGCGCAGCAGCTCGTGCTTATAGCTTATCTTCTCCGGATGCGCGGAGCACTCGATAAAGCGCGGGATGCTGTCCATGGGGCCGGGGCGGTAGAGCGCTATTACTGCGGTGATGTCCTCGATGCTCTTGGGCTTGAGCCCCGTGCAGACGCTCGTCATTCCGGCGCTTTCAAGCTGGAACACGCCGCTCGTGCGCCCCTCGGAGATCATTTTAAACACCTCCGCGTCGCCGTCGGGTATCTTTTCGACCTCGAAATCCGGCTCAAAGCGGCGCACCATTTTTGCCGCGTCCTCGAGCACCGTCAGGTTGCGCAGGCCGAGGAAGTCCATCTTGAGAAGCCCCAGCTCCTCAAGCGTCGTCATCTGATACTGCGTGACGACAGATTCGTCGTTTTTCGACAGCGGCACGTATTCGTAAACGGGTCTGTCCGTTATAACGACGCCCGCAGCGTGCATGCTTGCGTGGCGCGGGATGCCCTCAAGCGCCTCGGCAACGTCTATGAGCCTGCGCAGCATATCGTCGCTCTCATACATATCCCGCAGCGTCTTTGAGACCTTCAGCGCGTCTTTTATCGTCATATTCGGACCCATCGGTATCGCCTTTGCGACCGCGTCCGCCTCGGCGTAGCTCAAGTCGAGCACCCTTGCAACGTCGCGCACCGCGGCGCGGGCGGCCATGGTGCCGAAGGTGACTATCTGCGCAACGTGGTCGCTGCCGTACTTGCGGTTGACGTAGTCGATGACCTCGCCGCGGCGGTTGACGCAGAAGTCGATGTCGATATCGGGCATACTCACGCGCTCGGGATTGAGAAAGCGCTCGAAATAAAGGCTGTATTTGACGGGATCGACGTCTGTTATGTTGAGGGTATAGGAAACGACGCTGCCCGCGGCGGAGCCTCGTCCGGGACCGACGGGTATCTTCTGGCTTTTGGCGTAGGCGATGAAGTCGGAGACGATGAGAAAGTAATCGACAAAGCCCATCTTTTTTATCATCTCCAGCTCGTATTCAAGCTGCCCGGCAACGCTGCCGTCATCGTCGGGATAGCGGCGCGCAAGCCCCTCGAAGCAGAGCCTTTTGAGATACGAAAAGCTGTCGGTCTCGCCCTCGGGGAGCTTAAAGCGCGGCAGCTTGTATTTGCCGAATTCAAAGTCGTAATTGCACGCCTCGGCAATTTTCGCCGTGTTTTCGATCGCCTCCGGATATTCCGGAAACAGCGCGCGCATCTCCTCCTCGGACTTGAGGTAAAATTCGTTCGTTTCGAACTTGAGGCGCGCGGGGTCGTTTATGGTCTTCTGCATCTGCACGCACATGAGAACGTCCTGATAATAGGCGTCTTTTTTCTCTATATAGTGTGCGTCGTTGGTCGCGGCGAGGGGTATGCCCGTTTCGCGGTGAAGACGCAGCAGCCCGTCCAGAGCGCGGCGCTCCGAGTCAAGACCGTGATCCTGAATCTCAAGATAAAAGCCCTCGCTGCCGAATATTTCACGCAGCTCCAGCGCCTTGCTTTTTGCACCCTCGTAATTGCCCGACAGCAGCATACGCGGTATGGCTCCCGCAACGCAGCCGGAAAGGCAGATAAGGCCCCCTGCGTGCTCACGCAGAAGCTCCCAGTCTATGCGCGGCTTACCGTAAAAGCCCTCGGTGAAGGCGGCGGAGACGATGTAGCAGAGGTTTTTGTAGCCCTCCTCGTTTTTGCACAGCAGGATGAGGTGGCTATATTCCGAATCGGCGCCGTGCTCCTTGTCAAAGCGGCTCCTCGCGGCAACATAGACCTCGCAGCCGATGACGGGCTTTATCCCCGCGGCAAGGCAGGCCTTATAAAACGCAACGGCGCCGTACATGACGCCGTGGTCGGTTATCGCAAGCGCACTCTGCCCAAGCTCGGCTGCGCGCGCAACGAGGGGCTCGATGCGGCACTCGCCGTCGAGCAGCGAATATTCCGTATGAACATGAAGATGAACAAAGCTCATTGTTTTTCTTTCCTCCATGTCGGAGCAGCAGTCGCTACTCCTCCTCGGGCGTATAGGTCAGAAGCTTTTTGAGCCGGTGGCTCAGGCAGCTTTTTGACACGGGCGGGTAAGAGAGCATCGCAAGGTCGGCAAGGCTCGCCTCGGGGTTTGCGTAGCGCAGCAGCGCCGCCTCCTGGAGCTTATCCGGCAGCGAATCGAGCCCGTAGAGCTTGTCGATGCGCCGTATCGCCTCCATCTGCCTCGCCGCCGCCTCAACGACCTTGTCGGCATTGGCGGAATCGCAGTTGACCTTGCGGTTTATGCTGTTTTTCATGTCCTTTTCTATCTTCGCGGACATGACATCCATCGCGCACACCGGAGCGCCTATCGTTGTAAGCAGATCCTCGATGTGCTCGCTTTTTTTGAAATACAAAAGGTGCTCGCCCTTGCGCTGCGCCTCCTTGGGCGAGAAGCCCATCTCAAGCAGCACCGAATATGCCTCGCGGCTGACGCTGTAATGCGTCGTGGCAAGCTCAAGATGATAGCGCTTTGCCGGGTCCGTGACCGAGCCTCCGGCGAGAAACGCGCCGCGGACAAACGACGCCTTGCAGCAGGGCTCCTCGATGACGCCGAAGTTAATATGCAGCGAGGGGCTTGCCATGTCGTTTCCGAAGGCGTCGAAAATGATTTTCAGCTTCTCGGGGTCTTGTATCGCAAAAAGATGCTTGACCCCGCGCTGCGCCTCGGGCTCGTCGAAGTCTATTCCGAAGGCGCGGCGGAAAAGATGCGGCAGGCGCTCGGCAAATTCTTCGCTTGCCGTGCGTATGCGCACCGAGCGGGGCGAGAAGCTGTGGGCATACAGCAAAACGCCGTAGGCCTCGGCGACGGCGCAGCATTTGCGCTCGACCCGAGGCTCGCACAGCTCTGTTTTAACTTTTTGCGCAAAGGTTTTTTCCATACCGATAAATCATTTTCCGAGATCGCGGTTAATGCTCACGACGGGCAGGCCGAGACACTTCAAATGCCCTGCGAGCGCGGACGCAACGGCGACGCTGCGGTGTCTGCCGCCGGTGCAGCCGACCGCGATGGTGAGGCTGTACTTGCCCTCCTCGATGTACAGCGGGAGGAGGTATTCTATCATGTCGGTGAGCTTATCCATGAACACGTTCGTCTGCTCGAAGCCGAAAACGTAGTCGCGCACGGGCGCGTCAAGCCCGCTCATGAGCTTGAGGTTCTCGACATAAAAGGGGTTGGGCAGAAAGCGCACATCAAACACGAGGTCGGCGTCGAGCGGCATACCGTATTTAAAGCCGAAGGACATGACGTTGACGACGATGGCGCGGTCTGTCGCGGAATCGGAAAAATAGGTGTACAGCTCGTTGTGGAGCTGACCGAGGGTGAGGTGGGAGGTGTTGATGATATAGTCGGCAATATCGCGTATGGGGCGCAGCTGCTCCGTTTCCTTGAGTATCGCGTCCTGGATCGAGCCGCCGCTTTTCGCCGCCAGCGGGTGGGGGCGGCGCGACTCCTTATAGCGCTTTATGACGACCGCGGGGTCTGCCTCCATGAAGAGGATCTTATAGCCGAAGTCCATCTCGCGCAGGGTCTCAAGGGCATTGAAAATGTCCAGAATACCGTTTTTCTCGCGGATATCGGTGACGAGCGCGACCTTTTCATAGCGCCCCTTCGTCGCCGCGCACAGCTCGGCAAATTTCGGAATGAGCGCCGCGGGCATATTGTCCACGCAGTAGTAATCCAGATCCTCTATGATGTCCGCAGCCTGGCTCTTGCCGCCGCCGGACATTCCGGTTATGATGAGAAATTCCATGTTATTGCTCCGTATTTTCGTCCTTTGACTCAGCCGCCCTTTTCTGAGCGTACTCCTGCTGCTGCTTCATGATATTATTGCGCCTTATGCGCCAATCGTCCACGAGCATCATGCCCTTGGGATAGATCTTTATTTCCGGCTCAAGCGTTATCTGCGTTTTCGCATAGACCTCGCGGCGAACGTGATCGAGAAGCTCGACGACGTCGTCATAGGTCGCGCCGCCCGCGTTCACGGCAAAGCCCGCGTGCTTTTCGCTTATCTGCGCGCCGCCCACGGTATAACCCTTGAGACCGCACTGATCTATAAGCGCCGCGGCGTAGCCTCCCACGGGGCGCTTGAAGGCGCTGCCGGCAGAGGGCATATCCAGCGGCTGGCTCGCAACGCGCTTTTCGTTCATTTCCTTCATTCTCGCGCCGATGGCCTCGGGGTCGTCGGGCGTCAGATGAAACACCACGCCCATGATGGCGCAGTTAATGCTGCCGAAATGGCTTCGGCGGTAGTCAAAGCCGCAATCCTCGCATTTTACCTCGGTCATCGTCTGCGTGGGGATATAATACACGACGACAGACTCCACGACGTCCTTCATTTCGCCGCCGTAAGCGCCCGCATTCATAAGAACGCCGCCGCCCACGGAGCCGGGGATACCGCTTGCGAACTCCAGACCCGCAAGACCGTTGTCGCGCGCAAACTGCGCAAGCCGCGCAAGCGATACGCCCGCCTCGGCATAGATCGTGTTCTCCGTCTCGCCCATGCGCAGCTTCTGAAGCTTCTCGGTGCTTATGACCATGATGTCCAGCCCCTCCTCGGGGAAAATGACGTTGGTGCACTTGCCGAGCGTGAGCGGGGAGACCTCGTTCATGTGCAGATAGAACATGACCTTGGACATCTCGAACAGATCCTTGGGCGCTGCGTATGCACGCACCGCTCCGCCGAGGCGGAACGAGCAGTGGGTGTTCATCGGCTCGTTTTCTCTCAGGTCGAGCGCGGGCATATTATCTTTAATCTGGCTTATCGCCTTTTCCAAAGCTTCCATCGGTTTCTCCTTAGACATTTTTACATTATTCCCGTGTCAACGGCATAATCCACGCTTGCAGCAAGCGTTTCCGCCGCGTTGTAGCCCATCTTCTTCTGACGGTTGTTCATCGCGGCAAGCTCAAGAATGACCGCAAGGTTTCGGCCGGGGCGCACGGGTATCGTGATGCTCGGCACGGTCATGCCGAGAATTTCCTGCGTTTCGTTGGTAAGTCCGAGCCTGTCATACGCCTTATCGTCGTCCCACGCCTCAAGGCTTACGACAAGGTCAATGTCGCCCTCGGGCTTCACCGCGCCCACACCGTACAGGTGGCGCACGTCAACAACGCCTATGCCGCGCAGCTCCATGTAATATCTTATAAGCTCCGGCGCCGTTCCTATGAGTCTGTCACGCCCGATGCGGCGAATGTCAACGGCGTCGTCGGCAACGAGCTTGTGCCCGCGCTTAATGAGCTCAAGCGCCGTCTCGCTCTTGCCGATGCCGGAGTCGCCCGTTATGAGAACTCCCTCGCCGTGCACCTCGACGAGCACGCCGTGCATCGTCGTTCTCGGCGCAAGGTGGGTGTGCAGCGAGCTTATCACGTCCGCCATGAAGTCGGAGGTGTCCTCGGGGGTGAGGAAGAGGTTGCGGTCATATTTTTCCGCCATCTCGATGCACTCCGGGAAGGCGCGGGCGCCGTGGCACACGACCATCGCCGACAGGTCGTATTTCATCAGCTCCTCAAAGCACTGCCGCCGCTCGTCGTCGGATTTGAGCTCCAGATAGGTGCTCTCGACGCGGCCGAGTATTTGCAGTCTGTTGGGGTCAAAATAATTATAAAAGCCCGCAAGCTGGAGCGCGGGACGGTTCACATCCGCCTCCGTTAAGAGCCTTGTTTCATAGTCCTTCGAGGTGTGCAGCGGCTCAAGGCCGTGCTCCTTTACGATCGTGCTGAGCTTTACAGAGTATTTTCCCGGCATTTCACAGCTTCCTTTACATATATTACTTCACTATTGATTTTAACCGCAAACGAGCCATTTTGCAACGCTTTTTACAGGCGCGAAAATTTTTCTTGCAATTGACTGCGCGGTCTGCTATAATTTATGAGCTGTCGTTTTAAAGCCGCGACAGCCAAACACAAGCAAGGAGGTGCTTCAGTTTATGGCAAAATGTCAGTTTTGCGACAAGGGCGTTGCCTTTGGCATTCAGGTATCCCACTCCCACAGACGTTCCAACCGTACTTGGAAGCCCAATGTGAAGCGCGTCAAGGCGATCGTGGACGGAAGTCCCAAGCATGTTTATGCTTGCACTCGCTGCCTGCGCAGCGGCAAGGTCACCCGCGCTGTGTAATAACCTGATATTACCCGAAACAAGCTCGCCATACGGCGAGCTTTTTTCGTTCCGCGGACAGCTCAGCGCCGCCGCGCTTATTGCCGTACTGTCTCTTGAAAGAGCGTTTAAGATATGATAGAATGAAAAAATAGATAAATAAAATACAAGGCGGAGAACGGATATGAGCGACAGCAGCATAATAGTCATCGGCATTGCCGGCGGCACGGGCAGCGGCAAGACCACCATCACGAGAAAGATAATGCAGCATTTCGGCGGCAACGTCAGCGTTATCTATCACGACAATTACTACAAGGCACACCACGGCATGAGCTACGAGGAGCGCTCGAAGCTCAACTACGACCACCCCGACGCCTTCGACACCGAGCTTCTCATAGAGGACCTCAAGAAGCTGCGTGCGGGCAAGACGATACAGTGCCCTATGTATGACTACACCATTCACGACCGCACCGACAAGACCATCACGGTCGAGCCCTCGCGCGTCATCATCGTCGAGGGGCTTCTGATATTCCAGACGCAGGAGCTGTGCGACCTGATGGACATCAAGATCTTCGTCGATACGGACGCGGACGTGCGCATTCTCAGACGCATCGTGCGCGACGTGCGCGACCGCGGCCGCAGCCTTGAGAGCGTCGTAAATCAGTATCTGAGCACCGTAAAGCCCATGCACGAGCAGTTCGTCGAGCCAAGCAAGCGCAAGGCGGACATAATAATCCCCGAGGGCGGACACAATCAGGTCGCCCTGGACATGGTGCTCGAGCGCGTGCGCGCACATCTGGCAAAGGGGTAAGGAAAAATGGCAAAGCTATATTTCAAATACGGCGCCATGGGCTCGTCAAAGTCCGCTCAGGCGCTCATAACCCAGTTTAACTACGAGGAGCTCGGCATGAGCGTTTGGCTCATAAAGCCCAGCATCGACACCCGCGACGGCGCCGACATCGTGCGCAGCCGCATCGGGCTCATGCGCTCGGCCGAGGTCATAACGCCCGAGCAGAACATCGCCGAGGCGTACAGAGCCGCGGGTCGGCACGACGTCATCATCGCGGACGAGGCGCAGTTTTTTACGCCCGAGCAGATCGAGCAGCTTCGCAGGCTCGTTGACGAGGAGGATCTGCCCGTTTTGTGCTTCGGACTGCGTACGGACTTCCTGACGCACTTCTTCCCCGGCGCACAGAGGCTCATGGAGCTTGCCGACTCCATCACCGAGATAAAAACCGTCTGCGCCTGCGGCCGCAAGGCCACCGTCAACGCCCGCATCGACGAGCGCGGACACATCATAACCCAGGGCGATCAGGTGTTCCTCGGCGGCAACGACAGCTACGTCGCAATGTGCCACAAATGCTGGATAAATAAGATAAAAGCGCAGGAAGAAAGCGAGAGGAAATAAGCGTATGCCCAAGCATTTTTCCCGCTGCTTAGCGCTCTTGCTGCTGTGCGCGCTGCTCATGCTCGGCGGCTGCTCGCGGGAGGAAAAGGACCCCAACGTGCGCAGCGTGCCGGTCATTATGTATCACCATCTCGACTCTGTCGGCAACGGCGGCACGATAATCTCCGCGGAAAACTTCGAGCGTCAGATCCGCGCCATCGCCGAGGCTGGGTACACCGCCGTGAGCGTACAGGAGATGATCGACTTCGTCCACCGCGGCGGCGAGCTGCCCGATAAGCCCGTGTGCATCACCTTTGACGACGGCTACGAGAGCAACTTCACCATCGCCGCGCCCATCCTCGAAAAATACGGCATGAAGGCGACCGTTTTCTGCATCGGCTCGTCCTGCGGCAAGGATACCTACAAGGACACGGAAAACCCCATCATTCCGCACTTTTCGATGCAGCAGGCGCGCGAAATGCTCGACAAGGGGCTGTTCACGCTCCAGTCGCACACATGGGATATGCACCAGAGCGCACAATACGAGACAGGAGCGGTGCGAAGCTGCATCTGCTCCCTCGATGGCGAGTCGGACGGGGACTTTGCCGAGGCGCTCAGAGCCGACTGCGAAAAGCAGAAGGAATATTTCGTCTCAAACGGCTTTCCCGCACCCGAGGCGCTGGCGTATCCCGGCGGCATCTACTCCGAGCTTGCCGAGAGCATCCTCCACGGGCAGTGCGGCATCCTTGCGACCTTCACGACCGAGGAGGGCGGCGCGAATATCCTTGAGCGCGGCAAGCCCGAGAGCCTGTACCTGCTGTACCGCTATAACCTCATGGACAGCATCTCAAACGAGAGCATTCTGGAATATTTAAAATAAAAAACTCAGACCATTCAGGTCTGAGTTTTTTCATGTTCAAAATGTTCAGAATCTCAGCATGAGCTCCCTGTCGATCTCCCTGCCGTGGCGGTAGTAGATCCTCGGAACGCGCTTGCTGACGGCGCAGATGAGCTCATACGAAACGGTGCCCGCAAGCTGCGCCATGCGCTCGACGGGGTTGTGCGGTCCGAATATCTCGACCTCGTCGCCCACCGTGACACCCGGCAGTGCGCTCAGGTCGATCATGCTCATATCCATGCATATCCTGCCGCGCAGAGGGGCGCTGCCCTCGGCGGTCGCAATGCTGTAGCGGTTGGAAAGGCAGCGGAAAAAGCCGTCGGCGTAGCCGTAGGGGATAACGCCGATGCGCGTCGTGCCCTCGGTGTGATAGAGCCTGCCGTAGCTTATATCCGTGCCGGCATCATAGGTCTTTATCGTGTTTATCGTCGCCTTGAGCGCCATCGCCGGACGCAGACCGAGATCCTCGGCAAGCTCGCCGCAGCCGTAAAGCAGTATGCCCGGGCGCACCATGTCCATGTACGTCTCCGGATGCAGCGCGACGGCGCCGGAGTTTGCGCAGTGGTGCAGCCTTATGCGCCTGCCGATCTTCGCCTCGACGGCGTCCACCGTGTCGCAAAACAGCTTAAACTGCGCCTTTGTGAACGCAACATCGTCCTCGTCGGTCTCGTCGGCGACGGCAAAGTGCGTAAATATGCCCTCAACGTCGAGGTTTTCCATGCCGCAGCAGTCGGCGATGCCCTCCACGCCGCCGTCGAAATGCCGCCCCGCGCACAAAACGCCGAGGCGCGACATTCCGCTGTCCACCTTGATATGCACGCGCAGGGTCTTGCCGAGCCTTTTCGCCTCGGCGTTGTACTCCTGCGCCTTTGCAAGGCAGGTGACGGTCTGGGTGATGCCGTTTTCGATGAGGTTTTCGACCTGCTCGCGCGGGGTGTGACCGAGGATGAGTATGGGCATACTAACGCCGTTTGCGCGCAGCTCCATCGCCTCGTCAAGGCTCGAGACCGCGAGATAATCCGCGCCGAGCTCCTGAAGCACCCTGCCGACGTGCACCGCGCCGTGACCGTAAGCGTCGGCCTTCACGACGCCGAGAAATTTAACGTCCTGCCCGACGCGAGAGCGCAGCACGCGGTAGTTGTGCTCTATTGCGTCAAGGTCGATTTCCGCCCAAGTCCTGCGGAGAGTTGATCTCATGCTATCACCCCTGAATGCTTATCGTACCGGATGCGGTGACCTGGCTTATCTCCACGCCGCCGTAGGTGCCGTAGAAGTCCCAGCTCGCCGAAACGGGAATGTTCACAGCCTGACCCGCGGGCACGGTGACGGTCGCCGTCACGCTCGCAAGGGCGGCGTTATTGCGCACCTTCTCGCTCTTGTAGCTGATGCCGGGGCTCGTGAACTTATAGTCCACGCCGTTTATCGTCACAACGCCGTTGTGCGCGCCGACGGAGAGCGTGTAGCTGCTCAGAACGAGATCGACCTTTATCGTGACGCTCTCGCTGTTTTGCGAGACCGCCGTCCAGTTGGCGTACATTATCATTTTCGTGCCGGTGCTGCTCTCGAAGCTGCCGGACTGATTGATGACGCGCTCAAGCTGCGATGGGGTCTGGGTCGTAGTGCCGCCGCCGTTATTGCCTTCGCCGCCCGTGGGCTCATTTGTGGGCTGCACCGAGGGCGCGGGAGTCTCGGTCGGCGCGGGGGTCGGGGTCGAAACGACCGTGGGCGTCACGACCGGAGCCGTCGGCTCGGCGCTCTGGCGCGGCACGGTGTCCTTAATGCTGCTGCTCGTCGCCCACGCGGAGACCGCGGCGATGATGATGAGCACCAGCACCAGGGCAATGAATATATTTATTCTGCGCTTGTCCATATTTTTGCTCCATTCTGCCGCACTGCGGCGGATGATACCACCGATTATATATCATCGCATTGAAAAAATCCAGTTTTTAATTGCGATTTGACGCAGCTACGGATACGGTTTTTGCGGTAGCACGGTATCGAAGCTGCCGACAAAACCGCATTGCCTCGCCACCCGTGAGTGCGTCCTTTGTCAGCAGTCCGTCACCGTGTCCATGCACTTAACACCGCTGCCGATGTCCGTGGCGCATTGCCTCCGATATTGGAGATAGATTAAACTGCAATATCACGGTAACGGACTGCAACGGTTTCGTCGGTATTTTCGTAACCGAGCTGACGCAATATGCGTATCGGTAAACTCCCAAGGCGCATTGCCCCTACGGCAGTAGCGCCATCGTCCCTGCGGCGAGCAGTGCGCGGCAACTACGGTTTTGTCGGCAGCTTCGATACCGTGCCACCGCAAAAACCGTATCGGTACTATCTCAAGGCGCCATCGCCCCTGCGGCGAGCAGATTTGGAGCTTGCGCAAAAGGGAAATATTATCTATAATACTGCATATAACTATTGACGCTTGAGCGAGAGGTGAGTATTATGAAAAGGCTGCGCCTGACGGCGTTCATAATGATATTGTGCCTGCTGCCGGGGCTGTCGGGCGGCGCTGCGCTTGCCGAGGCGGTGAGTGCGCCGGAGCTGAGCAGTGCCGAGTGTGCCATCATCGGCGACATGGGCACGGGCAGGATACTTTACAACATGAACGCATACTCGCGCCACGCTCCCGCGAGCCTGACGAAGATCATGACGCTGCTGCTTGCCGTTGAGGCGATAGAGCTCGGCAAGGTCTCCGAAAACGACATGGTCACGGCGGGGAGCGACTGCAAAACGGCGTTTGAAGACGACAGCTCCAGTGTCGGCATCCACATGGGCGAAACGATGAGCCTGCGCGATCTGCTGTACTGCGCGGCGCTTGCCTCGGCAAACGAGGCGTGCAACATCATCGCCTCCCACGTTTCCGGCAGCATCGAGCGCTTCGTTGCGGCGATGAACACGCGCGCGGACGAGCTTGGCTGCAGCGGCACCCACTTCACCAACACCCACGGTATGCCCGACGCGGAGCACTACTCCACGGCGCGGGACCTGTTCGTCATCTCCGTCGAGGCGATGCGCCATCCGCTGTTTGCGAGCATCGTCGGCACGGCGGAATACACGACCGCACCCACGAACGCGAGCCCTGCGCGGCTTCTCAAGAACTCGAATGCGCTGCTGAACAAGGACTCGGTGTATTCCGGCAAATACGCCTATGACGGCGCGGTGGGCATCAAGACCGGGCGCACCGAGGAGGCGGGCTACTGCCTCGTGGGCGCCGTGCAGCGCGACGGCGTGAACGTCATCTCCGTCGTGCTCGGCGCGAAGGGCGACGCGGCTTCGAAAAGCTTCGACAGCTTCGGCGACACCGTGCGCCTGTTCGACTGGTGCTTTGACAACTATTCGTACCGCACTCTCGTGGAAAAGGGCACGGAGATAACGAAGCAGAAATTAAATATCGGCGGCACGCAGGGTGAAATTTCGCTCGTGTGCGAGAGCGCCGTCAACGCGCTTGCGCCGAAGTCGCTCGACCCCGCCGCGCTTGAGCGCACCGTGAGCCTGAATTCCGAAACGCTCACCCGCGCCCCCGAAGAGGGCGAGGTGCTCGGCACGGTGAGCTACACGGACTCAAGCGACGGCACCGTTTACGGCACGGTGAAGCTCGTTGCGTCGGGAACGGCAGACGTCGTTATCGAGGATAAGCCTACAGAGAATACGCCCGAGCTCGGCAGCGACCAGAAGCTTGCCATCGTCATCGTGTGCGCTCTGTTCGTGCTGACCGTCCTCATATTCGCGCTTTTAATAGCCCGAAAGCAGCGTGCCCGCCGGCAGCGCCGCGCAGCCGAACGTGCCGCCGCAAGGCGCGGAGAAAAGCGATGAAAAAGCTTCTCGCGCTTATGCTGTGCGCAGTGCTTACGCTTTCGTGCGCCTGTCAAAGGTCTCCCGCCCCGCAGCCTTCGGAGACTCCCGCTCCGACGGGGCTTGAGCTGTGGCTGCATCGGACGCAGGAGCGGTATAATATGCATTACGAGGGCTTTGCCGGCTATCTTGAGGCGCTGTGCGACGGCGTGTATTCCGGCAGCATCCGCGCCATGCTCGACATTCTGCCGATGCCGCAAATGGACGCGCAGGTGGAAGCAAAGCGCGCAGAGCTTGCGGAAAAATACGGCGAAGACTGGCATTATGAAATAAGCGGCGTTAAAAAGACCGAGCTGACCGCGCGGCAGTGCGAAAATTTTGCCGCGGAGCTGCGGGACTTGGCCGAGCGCATCTCGGTGTTCCCGAACGAGGCGGCGGCATGGAGCGAGGCGCAGTGGTCGGAGCTTGCCGAGGGGCTGGGCATTACGACGGACAAGGCGCACGCGCTCGCGCAGATATATTCGGACATGGCAGCGGCGGTGAGTGAGCCCAAGGTCACCCGCGCATACGAGCTCACGCTCACGCTCTCGTTTTCCGGCGGCGGAGAGCTTACGCAAAGCGCCGCCGTGTATGAGCTCAACGGACAATTTGTTTCGCAGGACGTTATCGACGTGACCTGCATGGTGATAAACTTTATCTATGGAAATTCTTGAATATTTACGACAACTGAATTTTGCATCAATGGCGCTGCGCATAACGCTCGCCGTCATTGTCGGCGGTCTGCTCGGTCTTGAGCGCGAGCGCAAAAGCAGCCCCGCGGGCTTCCGCACCTATATACTCGTCGCCATCGGCTCGACGATGACCGTCATGCTCAGCCAGTACACCGACATCATGCTCACATCGAAGTGGGTCCTCGAGGCGGAGGCTGTCGGCGCTATCCACGACGTGTCGCGCTACGGTGCGCAGGTCATAAACGGCGTGGGCTTTCTCGGCGCGGGCACCATTATCCTGACCGGACGCAAGCGCGTCAAGGGTCTCACGACGGCGGCGGGGCTCTGGGCCTCGGCCTGCCTCGGTCTTGCCATCGGCGCGGGCTATTACGAATGTGTTCTGGTCTGCACGGGGCTCATTGCCGTGTGTATGTACGCCTTCCCCGTCCTTGAGCGGCACATGATACAGCGCTCGCGGTATATGAACATTCTCGCGGAGCTCGACGGGCTGGAGCGCTTCGGCGATATGCTCGCCATGCTGCGCGATCTGTGCGTGACGATATACGACGTTGACCTCACAAAGCAGCCGGAAAGTAAGCTTGCCGAAATCGGCGTACACCTGAGCGTATACCTGCCGCGCGGCATAAACCACACCGAACTGCTCGCACGCTTATCCACCGTTGACGGCATGGTGACCATTGAGGAAGGCCAGTAAAGGAGGTGCCGAAAAATGCTTTCATGCTTTGATTTTATCCGCGAGAGCACCATGCTCGCAATGTCGATGCGGCTTGTTCTCGCTTTCATCTGCGGAGCTCTCATCGGCGCCGAGCGCGAAATCAAGCGCCGCCCCGCGGGCTTCCGCACGCATATTCTTATTTGCCTCGGCGCTGCGGTCACGACGCTCACGAGCCAGTATTTGCTCCTTCAGCTCGGCCTGTTCACCGATGTCGGCAGGCTCGGCGCACAGGTCATCGCCGGCATCGGCTTCATCGGCGCGGGCACCATCATCGTTACCGGACGCCGCACCGTCAAGGGTCTCACGACCGCCGCGGGACTTTGGGCGTCGGCAATAGTGGGTCTTGTCTGCGGCGCGGGCTTTGCCGAGTGCGCGATCTTCGCAACGCTCATGATACTCTTTGCCGAGATCGTGCTCGTGAAGTTCGAATTCAAATTCGCCAAAAGCGGACGCGCCTGCGCGCTCTATATCGAGTACACAAAGCCCGACACCATTCAGGCGGTGCTCGAAACGCTCAGCGCCATGTCGCTCAAGGTCACAAATCTTGAGGTCAGCCGCACCGACGGCGAGGACGAGCAGCACCGCTATTACGCCCTGCTTTCCGTGCAGACGACACCCAAGCTCGGCGGCACGAGGATAGTCACCGAGATAACCCGCCTGCCCAACGTTTTCTCCGTCGAAGAGCTTTGACAAACCCGAAAAATTCACCCCGCATCCAAACGGATGCGGGGATTTTTTCGACCTCGGCGGCGGCGCGGAAATGTAAACAATCTCTGAAATTGCTTGCCTATATCCCGCGCTCGGATTATAATTTGAGACCGTGATACTAAACATCGGGAGGGAAAAATGAAAAGAAGAATTCTGAGCCTCGTGCTCGTGCTCGCGCTCGTGCTGACGATGGTACCGGCGATGAGCATTGCGGCACTGGCGGAGACGATAAACGACGACAACGTTTTTGTCATGCAGAGCGAGGGCGGCAAGTGTACGCTCGCCTCGACTGTCATGATGCTGCGCCGCCGCGCGATAATCGACGGCAACGCGCAGTGGGAGAGCATAAGCGAAAGCTCTCTCTCCGGCGCCGCGTGGATACCCGGCACCGGTCTTAACAACAACTTTTCCTACATGGGCATGACCGTCCACGGCGAGCGCCGAAGCGTCAGCGCGGACTCGCTCAGGGCGCTTTTATCTGAGCACCCCGAGGGCGTCGTCATATACGACTCAGACTCGCCGAGCCACGCCGTACTGCTGACCGACTACGACGAGGACAGCGGCATCTTCTACTGCGCCGACCCCGCGGTCGCGGCAAGGCGCATTAAGCTCGCCGACAGCTACATTGCCCAAAACCGCGGCAGAACGCAGAGCGGCGCCATCGCAGCCATCGACAAGGTATGGCAGATAACCAACAAATCCGGCGGCGGTCCGGGGCTCATCACCGTGAGCCTTGACGCAAACGGCGGCGTCTGCTCGCAGTCTACCGCCTACATTGCGGGAAACGGCGCGGTGAAGGATCTGCCCACGCCCACGCGCAAGGGCTTTAAATTCCTCGGCTGGTTTGACGCGCGCGAGGGCGGCAGCAAAATCGAAAACGGCTACAAGCCCGAGAGCAACATGACCATATATGCGCACTGGGAGGATCTCACCGTGCGCGGCAGCGTCGGCGCTCTTTCGTGGAGCCTCAACCGCGAGATCGGAACGCTCAAAATCACAGGCAGCGGCAAAATGCCCGACTTCAAGTCCGCAGCCGACACGCCCTGGAGCGCCTACGCCTCGAGCGTAACGAAGCTTGAGCTCGGCGCGGGCGTCAAGACCGTGGGCGACTACGCCTTCGCGGGGCTTACAAACCTCGCAAGCGCCGACTGCGCCTCAAGCGTGCTCGAATCGCTCGGCAACGGCGCATTCTCCGGCTGCGTGAAACTCGCGGCGCTGACGGGCTTTGACAGCGTGAAGATAATCCTCGCCGAGTGCTTCAAGGGCTGCAAGGCGATGACCGCCTCGCCCATCCCCGCCGGCTGCACCTCGATAGGCGCGCTCGCCTTCTCCGGCACCCGCATCGAAAATCTCGCCCTGCCCGCAGGCGTCGTCTACCTCGGCGCGGGCGCATTCAAAAACTGCCTCGACCTTGAGACGGTCACGCTGCCTACCCGCCTTGCAAGGGTGAGCTCCGAGGCCTTTGCCGGCTGCACCGCGCTCAAAAACGTCGCAATCGGCAGCGACGCCGACACGAGCCACACCACGGGCAGCGCCGTCATCGAGCCGAACGCATTCTCCGGCTGCACCGAGCTGGGCAACGTCAGCATTTATAACCGCGCCGAAAATCTCATCATCGACAAGAACGCATTTTTCGGCTGCACCGAGCTCAAGAGCATGATGATCGACTGCCGCAGGCTCACCCTTAACGACAACGCCCTGCCCGCAGGCGCGAACATGAACTACGTCCACATCTCCGGCAGCTACGGCTCGTTTGCGCCGCGCGCCTTCGAGGGCGTGACCGCGCCCGTCATCTATCCGCTCAACAGCAGCGGCTGGGACGAGAGCGTGCGCCTTAACTACGGCGGCAGCCTGAGCTGGGAGGGCGAGGAGAACCACACCCACGATTTCAAGATAACCGTCACCAAACCCACCTGCTCGGAAAACGGCTACACCACCTATGAATGCACCGGCTGCAAGGAGAAATTCGTCGGCAGCGAGACCTTTAAGCTCGGCCACGATTTCGTTAACGGCAAGTGCAGCGTCTGCGGCGCGGTCAACCCTTTCAAGGACCTCGACGCCAAGGGTGCACACATCTACTACGTCGATTCGATACTCTGGGCATCGTCCAACGGCATTACCGCAGGCACGAGCGCAACGGAGTTTTCGCCCGATGAGACCTGCACGAGAGCGCAGGTCGTGACCTTCCTGTGGCGCGCCGCGGGCAAGCCCGAGCCGAGCGTTGCCGATAGCCCGTTCACGGACGTTGACGAGGGCAGCTACTACTACAAGGCTGTGCTTTGGGCGGTCGAAAAGGGCATAACAGCAGGCACGAGCGCAACGGAATTTTCGCCCGAAGCGACCTGCACGCGAGGTCAGTTCGTGACCTTCCTGTGGCGCTTCGAAGAGGAGCCCGTATTCGGCGGCGTGAATCCGTTCAAGGATCTCGCCAGCTCGGATTATTACTACAAGGCAGTCCTTTGGGCAGCGGAAAACGGCGTTGCCTACGGTAACGGCGACGGCACCTTCGCCCCCGGTGTGCAGTGCTCCCGCGCCCAGGTCGTGACCTTCCTCTCCCGCGCACTCGCAAAATAATAACAAAAAATTCGCCCGAGTCACTCTGACTCGGGCGTTTTTTATGGCGCATTGACGCACCTACGGATACATATATCTCCGGTAGCCCGGTGTCGAGGCTACGGTGGAAACCGTATCTGCCGCGCTGCCCATAGGTGCAGACTAAGGCTGCCCCATCGCCTCCCTTGTGCAAAGGGAGGTGGGTCGGCGTTAGCCGAGCCGGAGGGATTGTTTTTTTAGCAGCGCCTTGAAATAGGCCGAATACATCTATTCTGTCAGCCCGAAGCTGTTATTACGACGAAACCGTTGCTGCTTCGCTCTACAATAGTGCGATGCAGATATTGTTTCCTCCGCATTTTCGTAACCGAGCTACCGCAATAGAAGTATCGGCACAATCTCAAGGCGCATTGCCCCCATGGCAATGGTGGAAGTAGTGGACGGTCATGAGGACTATGAACACGCTGCTGCAATAGCCGAAGATGGGGTAGACGACGCCGATGAGGTCGCCGAAGCCGAAGAGGCTGCCGAGGAACATTCCGAGCGCGACGACGGCGGTGAAGGGCTTTCTGCGCGTTTCGACACGCGGGAATTTTGCCGCGAGCATATTCACCAGCGCCACGAGCCCCGACAACGCCGTGCCGAACATCGCAAGCAGGAGCAGCACACCGTAAACGCCGCCCCAGACTATCCCCCGCTCCTGCGCGAGCGCGAGCATGGGAAGCTGCGCCGAGCAGACCTCGGGCGATGCGGACACGGACACGAGCACGCTGCACGCTATGAGCAGCAGCAGCGCCGTGCCGATGGCGATGCCGCCGACGGCCGTGCCCTTGCTCTTTACGAATTTGCCGAGCGGCGCGACTATTGCGATGCCGCCGAACACGTTATAGCAGGCAAAGCTCACCGCCGCGACCGCCCACGAGCCCATGAGCGGATTTGACGACGCGGCAGCGCCCTGCGGGAGCACGACGCCGTTTTCCCACACGCTCAGCACGCCGAAAACGAGCGTCACCGCAGCAAGCACGGGCACCGTCGCCGAGAACGCCGACACCATGCCCGACAGCCCCGCCAGCGACACCAGCGCGACCACCGCGGCAAACATCGCCGAGCCGATAAACGACGGCAGAGACACGAGCTGCTCTATAAGCGCACCGACGCCCGCGCTCATGATGGTGCCGATGCCGAACAGGAACAGCCCCTCAAGCACCATGACCGCGGCGCGCAGCACGGGGACATCGCGCTCGATGACGAGCCTGCCGATGTCGCTCAGCCCCGTTGCGCGGCCGAGCAGCAGCATTATGACGCCGACGAAAAACAGCAGCGCCGCGGCGAGCACGAGCCCCGCGATGCCGGATGAGCCGAACGCGCCGAAAAACTGCCACAGCTCCTGACCCGAGACATAGCCCGCGCCCAGAAAACAGCCGGCAAACGCCAGCCCTAAACTCAAGCTCCCTATCTTCTTCATTTTTTCAATCGCGCTTCAGCGCTTCTCCTATACATTTATTGCGCCACTGCCGTGGAGGGCAATTCGCTGCTGCCGCAGTGGCAGTTCGCGTTGAGATTTTACCGATACATTTTTTGCGTGAACACGGTTACGAAAGTGCGGAGGAAACCGCCGCTGCCTCGCGCTATCGGAGTGCGATCTTAGTCGGCACTCACGACAACACTGTAGGGGCGAGCGTTGCTCACCCGCACGGACAGCAGTTTTGACAATTTGAAATGTTAATGTTAAAAAGGCAAAGCGGCGCCATTGCCAAGACATTGCCTTCCCCTTGAGGGGAAGGTGGGTCGGAGCGCAGCGGAGAGCCGGATGAGGTGTTTAAATTCTTTAAAAAAGGCTTTAATTCACCTCATCAGTCAGCTATCGCTGACAGCTTCCCCTCAAGGGGAAGCCAATCCACTCGCCGTGGAGGCAACTAGCGTTGAGCCAATGCGCTACCGACATTGGCAATTGATTAACTGCCCTGTCACGGTGACGGACTGCTGCGGTTTTGTCTGTACTCTCGTAACCGAGCTGACGCAATAAATGTATTGGTAGGTGCGTCAAGGCGCTCTGCCTCCATGGCAATGGTTAGAAGGTACCGAGGGATTTAAACAGCAGCGACCACGCGAACATGGTGAAGCAGCACAGGGCACTGGTCGCAACGACGATATCGCCCGCAAGCTCATCGTCTCCGCCCATCTGCTGGACCATGGTGAACGACGCGATGGCGGTCGCCGAGCCGAAGATCGCGATCATGCCGGCAAAGGCGATGCCGCGGATATTCATAAGGTATGCGAGAGTGAGAAAAACTGCGGGCATCACGACGAGCCTGCCGAGGCAGACCTCGACGAGGTCGCGGACGTAATTTTTAATGCCGCCCCAACGGAAAAACGCGCCGAGGGCAAAGAGCATCATGGGGTTGGTCGCGGCGCTTACCTGCCTGACCGCCGACAGCAGCGGCTCGGGGATCTTAATGCCCGCAAGCGCGAATACAAGCCCCGCAACGGTACCCAATATGAGCGGATTTTTTGCGACGTCGGCAAGCAGGGCGAGAAAATTCGGCCGCCTGCCGCCGAAAAGCTCAAGCAGCACCACCGCGACGGCGTTAAATATCGGCACGACCACCGCGATGAGCACGACCACCGGCCCCGCGTCGGCATCGGGCACGAGCGCCGTTGCGAGCGGCAGCCCGATTATGACAAAATTCGAGCGGAAAATACCCTGTATCTTCACGCCGCGCTTGTCGGGGCATTTCTCGGTCAGCAGCACATAGCCGAGCGCGAGCAGTACCTCGGCGACGACCCCGAACGCCGCGAACGCGATGAGCTTGGGCTGCACCACGCCGGAGATATCGGAGGTGTAGATGTTGTAAAACAGCATCAGCGGCATGAAGCAGCGAAACAGCACCCTGTTGAGCCGCGGCACGTCCTCACGGCGTATAGCGCCCAGATGCCTCGCAAGGCAGCCGAGCGCCATGATAAGAAAGATCGGTATGACAGCGTTCAGACAGACTCCGATGCTGCTCATTTTTCGTCCTTTCGGCGGAGCTTATGCTTTTTGCCGTCGGGGGTCTGGACGTAAGTGTTTTCGAGCACCTCTATCGCGCCCTTGCGCCACTCGTCAAGATACTCCCTGCGCAGTGCATCGCGCTCGGCAAGCTCCTCCGCCGTGAGCTCGCGCTCTTTTTTGAGCCGCGCCAGCTCGTTTATTCTCTGAAGCTTTGAATTTTCCATTATTCGATCGTCCCCAATTCGTCAAGAGTTTTTTCAAAAGCCGGAATGAAATGCTCGATGAAATACTCCGCCTCCGGAAGCTTATAGGCGTGTATGGCGGCAAGCGTCTGCTTCTCGGCGTTCAAAAACTCGTTGCTGCCCGCCTTGCGCTCCTCGATGCATTTAATATACGCGCTCAGCTTGTCCGCCGCCTTCACGATGGGATACAGCTCCTTCTGCGTCTGCCCCGTGAGTATCGGCTCAAACGCGCCCTGAAGCTCGTCGGGGAGCATACCCAGCAGCTTTTCCGACGCGATGGTCTCAACGCGCCTGTACGCGCTCATGATCTCCTCGTCGTGGTATTTTATAGGCGTGGGCAGGTCGCCCGTGAGTATCTCGCTCGCATCGTGATACAGTGCGACCGCGGCACAGGCGTTCGGGTCGCAGTCGATGCCGTAAACGTCGCGGCGGATGACGCCGAGCGCGTGCGCGATGACGGCGACCATGTGGCTGTGCTCCTGAATGTTTTCGTGTATCGAATTGCGCATCAGGCTCCAGCGCTCGATATAGCGCATACGCGAGATGAGTGCGAAAAAGTTGCTTTCCATTGCGTTTCTCCGGTTTTTAATGTAAAATAAATGAGTATATTATTCTGCTGTATATTATCACATCGCGCGTATAATATCAAATATTTGCGGAACTTTTTTTCGCGCGCGGGCGTCATATCGGACAAAAGCGAAAAAGGAGCTGACAACATGAAAATCATGAAGAAAACACTGTGCGCGGCACTGTGCCTTGCGATAATACTCGCACTCGGCGCCTGCTCGAAAAACGGCGGCACGCAGATCGCCAACCCCATGAAGGACTCGAGCGCCGAGGAGTTTGAGGCGGCGGGCGTCGTCATGCCCGAAATCGGCGGCAAGACCCCGACGGGCTACTCGACGACAGACCTCGGCAGCGGCAAGGTGCTGTATCAGGCCGATTACGGCAGCTTCACCGTCCGCGCACAAAAGACCGACAAGCAGGAGGACATCTCCGGCATGAACTACAAGTGGCAGAGCGAAAACCTCTCCACCCCGCAGCTTTTGCAGGGCGACCCCATCGTTAAGACCGACGGCGCGGGCGCAGGCATCGTGTACTGGTACCTCGGCGGCATGAGCTGGTCGGCAGGCATGACGCAGGGCGCGGATGCGGACACGCTTTTGAGCATTTATTTTGCCGTTGCGGACGCAAATCCTTAAAAACAGGGCAAAAAAGGCTTTACAAATTCCGCGGCAGGTGTTAGAATTACAAGGCTAAGCCCGTGCACTCAGTATTTGGGAGACCTTTCATCCCTTTACTTAGACACAGGGTATTGAAAATTCAGAAAGGGGTATCATTATGATTACCAAAGAGACTAAGACTGCTGTTATCGCAGAGAACAAGACCCACGAGAACGACACCGGTTCTCCCGAGGTCCAGATCGCTATCCTCACTCAGCGCATCCGCGAGCTGACCGCTCACCTGAAGGTCCATCCCAACGACGACCACAGCCGTCTGGGCATGTACAAGATGGTCGGTAAGCGCCGCCGTCTGCTCGACTACCTCGCAAAGAAGGATATCGAGCGTTACCGCGCAATCATTGCAAAGCTGGGCATCCGTAAGTAATTCCCGGCATTTCCGAAGGGTATGAAGGTTTGAAGCAGGGGACAAGTGAATACTGTCCCCTGTTTTTTTAATCACGCTTTGGCGCGTCTACGGATACATCTATTGCGGTTGCACGGTATCGAAACTGCTGACTAAACCGTAAAGCTCTCGCTTCCCGTGAGAGCTGTCTTAGTCGGCAGTCCGTTACCGTGACGGCGCAGAAAAACCGACCGCCATTGTCCGTGGCGAAATTGGCTTCCCCTTGCGGAGCTTGAGGGGAAGCTGTCAGGCGCAGCCTGACTGATGAGGTGTTTATAAATTGCGGCGCAAGCCGCTTACATTGTGTTCGAAGAAAGTAGAATAAG
>USPI01000006.1 GCA_900556535.1 uncultured Eubacteriales bacterium
TTTACATAAAATATTATTGGGTGGGCGCTTTCGACTGCGCCCTATATAAGATTTTTAAAGTGCTCAGGTGGTGACAATATGCCCCTTACCATTGTCAGAAACGACATAACAAAAATGGACGTGGACGCGATCGTGTGCGCGGCAAACGAGACGCTGCTCGGCGGCGGCGGAGTTGACGGCTGCATACATCGCGCGGCAGGACCGGAGCTGCTGGCGGAATGCCGCACTCTCGGCGGCTGCAAGACCGGCGATGCGAAGATAACAGGCGCCTACCGTCTGCCGTGCAAATACGTAATCCACACCGTGGGACCCGTATGGAACGGCGGCGGCAGCGGCGAGCGCGAGTTGCTCGCGTCGTGCTACCGCACAAGTCTTGAGCTGGCAAAGCGGCACGGCTGCGAAAGCATCGCCTTTCCGCTCATTTCCTCCGGCGTATACGACTACCCCAAGGACCGCGCCCTCAAGGTCGCCATCGACACCATCGGCGATTTTCTGCTCGAAAACGACATGAGCGTGTACCTTGTCATATTCGACCGCAGGGCATTTCAGATAAGCTCGAAGCTCTTTTCGGACATCGCCGCCTACATAGACGACCGCTATGTGCAGGAGCAGCACGAGCGCTATGACAGAATAAGCCGCCTCGGAGCCCGCCGCAGCGGTGCGCCGTTTTTAAATCAGGCAGAGCTTAGCAACGCGCCCATGGCAGCGCCCGGGCTTGACGAGATGCTCGAGCATCTGGACGCGGGCTTTTCCGAGACGCTGTTAAAGCTCATCGACCGCAGCGGCAAAAAGGATCCCGAGGTCTACAAAAAGGCAAACGTGGACCGCAAGCTCTTTTCGAAGATCCGCAACGATCCCGACTACCGCCCGTCCAAGCCGACCGCCATCGCCTTTGCGATCGCGCTTGAGCTGAGCCTGTCGGAAACGCGCGACCTCATCGCCCGCGCAGGCTATGCGCTCAGCCCCAGCAGCAAATTCGACGTCATCATCGAATACTTCATCGCGCACAAAAACTACGACGTTTTTGAGATCAACGAGGCGCTGTTCGCCTTCGACCAGAGCCTTCTCGGCGCGTGAATAAATGTCGCACGGCAAGCGACCAAGACCTCCTTCGTATCGGCTATACTCAAGGCACGATAACACGAAGGAGGCTTTTTATTATGACAGAATTGGTATTCATTTTGGATCGCAGCGGCTCAATGGCGGGGCTTGAGGCGGACACCGTCGGCGGCTTCAACTCCATGATAGTCCGACAGAAGCAGGAGGCGGGTCAGGCGCTTGTATCCACGGTGCTGTTTAATCACGACAGCGTCATCATCCACGACCGCCTGCCCCTGAGCGAGGTGCCGCCCATGACCGAGCGGGAGTATCGCACCGGCGGCAGCACCGCGCTTCTCGACGCGCTCGGCGGCGCTATCCGCCACATTGCCGGCATCCACAAATACGCCCGCCGCGAGGATGTGCCGGAAAAGACGATGTTCGTCATCACCACCGACGGCTACGAAAATTCAAGCTCCCGCTACAGCTACGACAAGGTGCGCCGCATGATAGAGCACGAGAAGAAAAAGTACGGCTGGGAGTTCATTTTCCTCGGCGCAAACATCGACGCGGCAGCCGAGGCAGCGCAGTTTGGAATAGACGCTGACCGCGCGGTCAGCTACAAATCCGACGCTGACGGCACCGCGCTCAATTACGAGGTCATCGGCGAGGCAATATGCAGGGTGCGCGCCGAAATGCCGCTCACGGCGGGCTGGAAAGTGCGCATCGACGAGGACGTCAAGAAACGAGGGAGGTAAAAATATGTACGGAGCGATTTTGGGCGACATCGTGGGCAGCCCCTACGAGTTTGACTGCAATAACTGCAAGTCCAAGGACTTTCCCCTGCTGAGCCGCCGCAGTGACTTCACCGACGACACGGTGATGACGCTTGCGGTCGCAAGGGCGCTGCTGAGTACCCGCGGGCAGGATTCCGCTGCCGTAAAATCGGCGCTCGTGCGGGAAATGCAGCGGCTGGGTCGAGCCTATCCCGACAGGAGCTACGGCATCCGCTTCGCCGCATGGCTCCGTGAGGACGACCCGCAGCCGTATCGCAGCTACGGCAACGGCAGCGCCATGCGCGTATCCCCCGCCGCGTGGCTTGCCGGCAGCATGGACGAGGCGCTGCGTCTGGCACGGCTCAGTGCCGAGGTCACGCATGACCATCCCGAGGGCATAAAGGGCGCACAGGCGACAGCTTCTGCTATCTTTCTCGCCCGCACCGGCAGCGGCAAGGACGGCATCAGGCAATACGTTGAGCGCGAGTTCGGCTACGCTCTCGGCAGGAGCTGCGACGATATCCGCCCCGGCTACCGCCATGTGGAGAGCTGTCAGGAGACCGTGCCGCAGGCGATCTGCGCGTTCTTGGAGAGCACGGGGTTCGAGGACGCACTGCGCACGGCGGTGTCTCTCGGCGGCGACAGCGATACTCTTGCCGCCATAACAGGCAGCATCGCCGAGGCATTTTTCGGCGTGCCGGAGGAGCTGAAGCGCGAGTGCCGGCGCCGTCTCCCGCAGGACTTGGCGGAAATCCTATGTGACTTTGAAAGCGCAATATAACGAAAAACCGCAGGGTAACGGCGTTACTCTGCGGTTTTTGCATTATCGGTTTGTAGGTTCGGCGCCCGCTCTTATCAGAGCTTTGCCTTGATGTTTGCCGCGATGGTGTCGGCATCCTCGGCCATGACGAAGAGGATGTAGCCGTCGACCTCCTCGAGGACGGCAGCCTTTGCGATCTTAAGCTCCTCCTCAAGGTATCTCTCAAAGTTCTGGATCATCTGAGCCTTGTAGTCCTCAAAGTACTTCATGACGGCATCCTTCTCGCCGTCGGCGGGCTTGACTATCGCAATGGTGTACGCCTGAACGTTCATGAGGGAGAAGGAGAATGCGCCATCGGCAAACTTTGCCTTGTCCCACTCGTTCCAGGTGATGAGGTTATTAAGATCCTCGTTGCCGCTGTTAAGAGCGACTGCGGGGTTATACTCGGTCATTTCGTTGCCGTTATCGTTAATGATCTTGGCAAGGTCCTCGCCAGTGAGGTTCGAGCCGCCCTTGGAGGAGCAGGCAGTGAGCACAGCCAGCAGCATTGCGACCGCTAAGACCGCAGATATGATTTTCTTCATTTTTTCGGTCCCCTTTCGGTATCGTAATATGTTAATACTTTCAAAAGCATTTATAGCTTTTGTCAGTTGAGTTCAGATTATACAGGAAAAAATGTCTATACTCAAGCCTTTTCACAGAATGTTTACACTCGGCGGCAAGTATGCTTTTCATTCGCCGTTTTTTGTGATATTATATAGCATCATAAAAACGCATTTATATGGAGCTATGCCATGAACGGACACGAATGTTATATAATCGGCGCGGGCGACTTCTTCGGTCTGTGCGAGACTCCGGACGACAGCGACTACGTCATCGCAGCCGACGCGGGCTATGCCTACTGCAAGGAAAACCACATCATCCCCGACCTCGTGCTCGGCGATTTTGACTCGCTCGGCAGTGCGCCCAAGCACCCGAACGTCATAGCGCTGCCCGTCGAAAAGGACGACACGGACACGATGTACGCGATAAAGCTCGGGCTCGAGAAGGGCTATCGGCGCTTTTATCTCTACGGTGCTTTGGGCGGCAAGCGTCCCGACCACACGATCGCAAATTTGCAGTCGCTGCTGTTCATGCTTGAGCACGGCGCGCGCGGCTGGATATTCGGCGAAAACTATATCTGGACGGCGATAAGAAACGACAAGGTGCGCATTGAGGGCGCGGGCGACGTTGCGGTATTCTGCCCCGACGGCACGGCGCAGGGCGTTTGGATAAAGGGCTTAAAATACGAGCTTGAAAACGCCGAGCTCAAAAGCAGCTTCCCGCTCGGAGTGAGCAACAGCTTTGAGGACACTTGCGCCGAGATCGGAGTTCAAAACGGCGCACTTCTTATAATGTATGATATTAAGGTGAACGAAATTGACTGAATACAACGCAGGAAAATGTGATATTGCCGTCATCGGCGCGGGACACGCGGGCATCGAGGCGGCTCTCGCGGCGGCACGGATGGGGCTTGACACGGTGTGCTTTGCCATTAACCTCGACAGCGTGGGCAATATGCCCTGCAACCCCGCGATAGGCGGCACAGGCAAGGGGCATCTCGTGCGCGAGCTTGACGCTCTGGGCGGCGAGATGGCAAGGGCGGCGGACAAAGCGTGCATACAGTACCGTATGCTCAACCGCGGCAAGGGTCCCGCCGTGCACTCCCTGCGCGCTCAGGCAGACCGCAGGCGCTATCAGGAGGTCATGAAGCTCACGCTCGAAAAGCAGGAAAATCTGCGCGTGAAGCAGGCCGAGGTGGTCGAAATACGCACGCATGACGGAGCGGTCTGCGCCGTTAAGACCCACACGGGCGCGGTGTATTCCTGCCGCGCGGCAATAATCGCCTGCGGCACGTATCTTGACGGCAGGACCATCGTCGGTGAGGTCATACGCTCGTCCGGTCCCGACGGTCTCGCCGCGGCAAAGGGGCTCACGCCCTGCCTTGAGGCGCTCGGACTGAGTATGCGCCGATTTAAGACCGGCACCCCGCCGAGAGTGAACGCGCGCACGGTGGATTTTTCGAAAATGGAGCTTCAGCCGGGCGACCCCGATCCCGAGGGCTTCTCCTTTGAAACGGATCACGCGCCGGAAAACAAGGCCGTGTGCTATCTCACCTACACGAACGCCGACACGCATCGGATAATTCTCGACAACATCGACCGCAGCCCCATTTACTCCGGCGTCATCGAGGGCATCGGACCGCGCTACTGTCCGAGCATCGAGACGAAGATAATGACCTTCCGCGATAAGCCGCGCCACCAGCTTTTCATTGAGCCGATGGGTCTCAACACCGAGGAGCTGTACATTCAGGGGCTCTCGTCCTCGCTGCCTGAGGAGGTGCAGATAGAAATGCTGCACACGATAGCGGGGCTTGAGCACGCGGAGATGACGCGCTGCGCATACGCCATTGAATACGACTGCGTTGACCCGACGGAGCTGTACCCCACGCTCGAAACGAAGAAGGTCGCAGGGCTCTACGGCGCGGGGCAGTTTAACGGCTCGTCGGGCTATGAGGAGGCGGCGGTGCAGGGCTTCGTCGCGGGAGTCAACGCCGCGCTCAAGCTCAAGGGCGAGGAGCCGATGGTCATTCGCCGCTCGGACGGATATATCGGCACGCTCATTGACGATCTCGTCACCAAGGGCACGAACGAGCCCTACCGCATGATGACCTCGCGCAGCGAATACAGGCTGCTGCACCGTCAGGACAACGCCGACTTGCGGCTTTGCGGCATCGGACTGCGCATCGGGCTCGTCTCGCAGGAGCGCTATGACGCGGTGCAGGAAAAATACGCCGAGGTCGAGCGCGAAATAAAAAGGCTCACAAAGACCCACCTTGCTCCGAGCGAGGAGCTCAACGAATTTCTGCGCGGGCACGGCACGGCTGAGGTCACGAGCGGAATTTCGCTTGCGGAGCTTATCCGCCGCCCCCAGCTCGGCTACGACGAACTAAAGCCCTTTGACCCCGAGCGCCCCGAATTGAGGCGCTGTGTGAGCTATCAGGCGGAGATAAGCCTCAAGTACGAGGGCTATATCAAGCGCCAGCTCAAGCAGGTCGAAGATTTTGCGGGCATGGAGAACAGGCTCCTGCCCGACGACATTGACTATGACAGCGTCACGGGGCTTCGCCTTGAGGCGCGGGAAAAGCTCAAGCGCATACGCCCGCACTCGTTCGGGCAGGCAAGCCGCATCTCAGGCGTGTCTCCCGCGGACATCACGGTGCTGATGGTCTGGATGGAGGGAAGACGATGAAGAAGGTCGTTCTCGGATTTTCCGGCGGCGTGGACTCGGCGGTCTGCGCAAGGCTTTTAAAGGACGCAGGCTATGAGGTGCACGGGCTTTACATGGATAACACCGATGCCGCCGCCCTTGCCGACGCCGTGAACACCGCCGAGTATATCGGCATACCGCTGCGCGTCGTTGATGTGCACCGCGAGCTCGACAGCCTTGTCTGCTCGCGCTTTGCCGAGAGCTATCTGCGCGGCGAGACCCCCAATCCCTGCATCATCTGCAACCCCACGCTCAAATTCCGCACGCTTCTGGAATACGCGGACGAGATACACGCCGAGCACATCGCAACGGGTCACTACGCCCGTGCGGAAAACGGCGTTTTATACAAGGGTATGCCCTCAAACGACCAGAGCTATATGCTCTGCCGCATCCGCCGCGAGCAGCTCGACAGGCTCATACTCCCGCTCGGCGGCTACGAAAAGGCGCAGGTGCGGCAAATGGCGGAAAGCTTCACCCTCCCCGTTGCGCACAAGCCCGACAGCATGGAGATATGCTTCATCCCCGACAAGGACTATATCTCGTGGCTCGGCAGAAGAGCCGAGCTGCCGCCCGAGGGCAACTTCGTCTTTCACGGCGAAACGATAGGCAGGCACGATGGCATTTACCGCTACACCGTCGGTCAGCGCCGCCCGGGGCTTTATAACGAGAGAAAGCTGTATATCTCGTCAATAAACGCCGAGAAAAACGAAATTGAGCTTGCGCTTTGGGAGGAGCTTTTTAAAACGACGGTCACGGCGCGCGATTTTAACTGGCTGTGCGATAAGCCGGCGGAGAGCGTGCGCGCAAGCGTGAGAGTGCGGCACACGAAATGGGAAAATCCCGCCTGCACGGCATACGTCGAGGGAGCTTTCGTCCGCATCGAGTGTGATGAGCCGGTCAGAGCGCCCGCAAGGGGGCAGTCGGCGGTTCTCTACGACGGAGACCGCGTGCTCGGCGGCGGCTTTATAATTTAACAATTACGGCATTGAAAATGCCCCTTAAAACCGTCAGTTTGACAATTGACGGTTTTAATATTTTGTGAGAAAATAGCGGACAATATCATTTTAAAAGGAGTAATGACATGGCGATCTATTTCAACGAGCCTTCAAGGACTTTCAGCGAGTATCTTCTTATCCCCGGCTACACGAGCGAGGACTGCGTCCCCGATAACGTGACCCTCAAAACTCCTCTGGTGAAATTCAAGAAAGGCGAGGAAAGCGCCATTTCTCTCAACACTCCCTTCGCTTCCGCCATCATGCAGTCCGTTTCCAACGACACGATGGCAATTGCGCTTGCCAAGGAGGGCGGCATTTCGTTCATCTACGGCTCGCAGTCTATCGAGGACGAGGCGGCAATGGTCGCCCGCGTCAAAAGCTATAAGGCAGGCTTCGTGCCCAGCGCATCGAACATCACCCCCGACGCGACTCTCGCGGACGTGCTCGCGCTCAAGGCGGAGAAAGGCTACTCCACCATGGCAGTCACCTCCGACGGCAAGGCAAACGGCAAGCTGCTCGGCATAGTCTCCAGCCGCGACTACCGCGTTTCCCGCATGGACCCCGCCACCCGCGTTTCCGAGTTCATGACCCCGCTTGAAAAGCTCGTCACCGCTCCCGAGGGCACCACGCTCAAGGAAGCCAACGACATCATCTGGGACCACAAGCTCAACTCCCTGCCCATCGTTGACTCCGAGGGAAGACTGCTCTACTTCGTTTTCCGCAAGGACTACGCGGAGCACAAGAATAACCCCAACGAGATCCTCGACAGCCAGAAGCGCTACATCGTCGGCGCAGGCATAAACAGCCGCGACTACGCACAGCGCGTTCCCGCTCTTGTTGAGGCGGGCGCAGACGTTCTGTGCATCGACTCCTCCGAGGGCTTCTCCTGCTGGCAGAAAAAGACCATCGAGTTCATCCGCGAGAGATACGGCGAAAGCGTCAAGGTCGGCGCGGGCAACGTCGTCGATGCGGACGGCTTCCGCTTCCTCGCAGAGGCAGGCGCAGACTTCGTAAAGGTCGGTATCGGCGGCGGCTCTATCTGCATCACCCGCGAGACCAAGGGCATCGGCCGCGGTCAGGCTACCGCGCTCATCGAGGTCGCAGCAGCCCGTGACGAGTATTTCGAAAAGACCGGCATCTACGTTCCCATCTGCTCGGACGGCGGTCTTGTCCACGACTATCACATGACTCTGGCTCTGGCAATGGGCGCGGACTTCCTCATGATGGGCCGCTACTTCGCCCGCTTCGACGAGAGCCCCACGGCAAAGCTCATCGTCAACGGCAGCTACGTCAAGGAGTACTGGGGCGAGGGCTCCAACAGAGCGCGCAACTGGCTGCGCTATGACCTCGGCGGTCAGAGCAAGCTCAGCTTCGAGGAGGGCGTTGACTCCTACGTCACCTACGCAGGTCCCCTGCATGACAACCTCGAAAAGAGCGTTTACAAGATAAAGTCCACCATGTGCAACTGCGGCGTGACCAATCTTGCCGACCTCAAGCGCGAGGCAAAGCTCACCCTCGTTTCCTCCGTCAGCATCGTCGAGGGCGGCAGCCACGACGTCATTCTCAAGAATAACTGAGCATTGAGCATATAAAAATCTCGGCAGCACGAAAAGTGCTGCCGAGATTTTTATTCATCAGCGGTCTTATCCATATGTTGCAGCCTTGTATTCATTTCGCACAGGGCTTTTCTTATTGCGGTGAGCTCCTCGGTGATGGGGTCGGAGACGCTGACCTGATCGACCTCGGTGGCATAGTCCACATCAGCTCCGCGGCGGCGCACTATGCGTGCGGGAATGCCGACGGCGGTGCAGTCGGGCGGCACCTCGCGCAGAACGACGGAGTTTGCCGCGATTCGGCTGTTGTCTCCGACCTTAAAGGGGCCGAGCACCTTTGCGCCCGTGCCGATGAGGACGTTGTTGCCTATCGTCGGGTGGCGCTTGCCGCTGTCCTTGCCGGTGCCGCCGAGGGTCACGCCGTGATAGATGAGGCAATCGTCGCCGATCTCGGCGGTCTCGCCGATGACGATGCCCATGCCGTGGTCAATGACGAGGCGGCGTCCGATCTTCGCGCCGGGGTGGATCTCGATGCCGGTGCGGTGGCGTCCTATCTGCGATATGAGGCGTGCGAGGAACATATGGTTATGCTCATAGCACCAGTGGGCGCGGCGGTGGTAGCTCACGGCCTTCACGCCGGGGTAAAGCAGCAGCACCTCGATGGCGCTTTTCGCGGCGGGGTCGCGCAGAAGATATGCATTTACGGTTTCAAGCAGCTCGTCAAACATTACCGTTCTCCTTAAACATGGGACTTGAAAGATACCGCTCTCCGGTATCGGGCAGGAGCGCAACGATGCACTTGCCCGCATTTTCGGGACGCTTTGCCAGCTCAAGAGCCGCATACAGCGCAGCGCCCGAGGATATGCCCGCCAGAATTCCCTCGCGGCGGGCGAGATGTCTTCCGGTCGAGTACGCCTGCTCGTCTGTGACCGTGATGACCTCGTCGTATATATGCCTGTCGAGAGTTTCGGGAATGAAATTCGCGCCGATGCCCTGAATACCGTGGGCGCCCGCTCTGCCCTCGCTCAGAAGCGGCGAGGACGCAGGCTCGACGGCAACTATCTTAACGCTCTTTTTGCGGCTCTTGAGATACTGCCCGACGCCCGAAAGCGTTCCGCCCGTGCCGACGCCGGCAACGAAGATATCGACCTTGCCGTCGGTATCCTCCCAGATCTCGGGACCGGTCGTTACCCTGTGTGCGGCCGGGTTCGCGGGATTTACAAACTGACCGAGCACAACGGCTCCTTTTATCTCGTTCTTTAACTCCTCCGCTCTTTCGACTGCGCCAGCCATGCCCTTTTTGCCCGGGGTGAGCACAAGCTCGGCTCCGTAAGCGGTCATGAGAAGGCGGCGCTCCACGCTCATGCTGTCGGGCATGACGATGATGACGCGGTAGCCGCGCGCCGCACCTATTGCCGCAAGGCCGATGCCGGTGTTGCCGCTGGTGGGCTCTATTATCGTGCCGCCGGCTGAAAGCTGTCCCTTTGCCTCGGCGTCGTCGAGCATCGCCATCGCAACGCGATCCTTGACAGAGCCCGCGGGGTTAAACATCTCAAGCTTTGCAAGCAGCCGCACGCAAAGTCCGTTTTCGCTCTCAATATTCCTCAGTTCCATGAGCGGGGTGTGCCCCGTAAGCTCCGATACCGATTTATAGATCTTCATCATTTTCTCCTCTCATAATAAATGGCTATAAAAATAGCGGCAATGCCAACATAGCATCGCCGCTGCAAATTACAGGCTTATTATCCCTGTTAAGGCATACGACGACGCTGACATCGACAAGCGCAGATGCCACAACAGGTATTCATAACTACTGCATTTGCAATGTACATGATCGCCGCTCCTTTCAATTCCTATTGCTTAACTGGGATTTCCCCTGTATAATACGCCATCGCAAGCCGTTTGTCAACAGGGTTTGCATTTTTCTTATCAATGGTGTATAAACTTCTTAACACTTTCTTTATGCAAACAATGGTATAATTAACTCATGAACAAGAAAAGAAATAAACGGATCGAAAACGAAATATACCGCACGGTGCGCAACTGGCTCATTTTTATTATCGTCCTGAGCGTTGCGTGGGTGCTGTGCTCCTCGCTCAGCCGCGTCGGAAAAACGGACACGTTCGTGCCGATGGTATTCATTCTAGCGGTGCTCATCGTGTCGCTTTTGACGGACGGTTATTTTTACGGCATCGTCGCCTCGCTCATAAGCGTCATCGGTGTTAACTACGCCTTCACCTATCCGTACAGGGAGCTCAACTTCTCCATCTACGGCTATCCCGTGACCTTCTTGACCATGCTCGCCGTGTCACTCGTCGTTTCGACGCTCACGACCCGTATGCGCGAGCAGGAGCTGCTGCGGCACGAGACGGCGCAGGCAAAGCTGCGCGCCGATCTTCTGCGCGCGATATCGCATGACCTGCGCACTCCGCTGACCTCGATAATCGGCTCTATCGACACCATCATGAACGAGGACGAGCACCTGCGCCACGAGGAGCGCATCGAGCTTCTGGGCGACGCAAAGCAGGACGCAGAGTGGCTCGTGCGAATGGTCGAAAATCTTCTGTCCATAACGCGCATAAGCGGCGCGGAGGAAACGAGCATAGAAAAAAGTCCGGAGCTTGTCGAGGAGCTTGTCGGCGAGGTCGTTCTGAATTTCAAGAAGCGCTGTCCCGAGGTGAAGCTCGGCGTTAAGATCCCCGACGAGCCGCTCATGGTCGGCGTTGACGCGATGCTCATAGAGCAGGTGCTCATGAATCTCATGGATAACGCCGTCAAGCACGCGCAGGGCATGACGGAACTCAACGTGCGCGTTTTTAAGGGCAAGGACGAGGTGCATTTTTGCGTCATGGATAACGGCGGCGGGCTCGACCCGAAGATAATCCCCATGCTGTTCAGCGGCTACATTGACCCCGACAAGGGCAAAAGCTCCGACAGCAACCGCTTCCGCGGCATCGGACTTGCCGCCTGCCAGGCGATAGTTTCCGCTCACGGCGGCACGATCCGCGGCGATAATCTCCCCGACGGCGGCGCGATATTTGAATTTACACTTCCAATGGAGGATATTGAACAATGAACATACGCGATAAAATTCTCGTCGTCGAGGACGAGCGCAGCATCACGAACTTCCTGCGCACCATCCTCACCTCAAACGACTATGACGTGATCGTAGCGCGCTCGGGCGCGGAGGCATATTCCATGATAACCTCCCACTGTCCCGACCTCATCGTCCTCGATCTCGGACTTCCCGACATCGACGGGCTTCAGATAATCCGCTCCGTGCGTGAATGGACGCTGCTGCCCATAGTCGTCGTCTCCGCAAGAGCGCACGAGCGCGACAAGGTCGAGGCGCTCGATCTCGGCGCGGACGACTATATCACAAAGCCCTTCGGCGCGGGCGAGCTGCTTGCGAGGATACGCACAGCGATACGCCACACGCGCACGGGTCTTGCAAACGAGACCATCGCAACGACCGGAAAATTCAAATCCGGCGAGCTTGAGATCGACTACGACAAGCATCAGGTGCTCGTAAACGGGAATAACGTAGGGCTCACGCAGAACGAATATAAGATTGTCGCGCTGCTCGGAAAGTGCGCGGGCAAGGTGCTGACGTATGACTATATCATAAAGGAGCTTTGGGGTCCCGGCACGAGGGGCAACAACCAGTCGCTGCGCGTGCACATGGCGAATATCCGCCGCAAGATCGAGAAAAATCCCGCCGAGCCGCAGTATATCTTCACCGAGATCGGCGTCGGCTACCGCATGGTCGAAAGCGACTGAGCGCACGGAATGAAGCATTTTATCAAGGATCACCTGCTGCCTGTCTGCATGATAATCGTCGGCGCGGGCTGCGCGGCGTTCTCCATCGAGTGCTTTCTTATTCCCAACACGATACTCGACGGCGGCGTGACGGGCGTGAGCATGATGATAAACTACCTCTCGGGCGTGCGCCTGAGCATACTTGTCATCGTCATAAACATCCCGTTTTTCTATGTCGGCTTCAGGGCGCTGGGCAAGCGGTTTCTCGCGCGGGCGGTGCTCGCAATGGCGGCGTTCTCCGGCTTTCTCGAGCTGTTCAAGCTCGTTCCGACGGTCACGAGCTCGGAGCTTCTTGCCGTCGTGTTCGGCGGAGTGCTGCTGGGCATCGGCGTCGGCACGGTGCTGCGTCACGGCGGCTGCCTCGACGGTACGGAAATTGCCGCGATGCTGCTTTCAAAGCACGCGGGCGTGTCCACGGGTCAGATAATCTTCACGATAAACATCTTTATCTACGTCACGGCGGGAATTTTGTTCGGCTGGGACAGAGCCATGCTCTCGCTTCTGACCTATTTCATCACGTTCAAGATAATCGACGTCGTGCAGGAGGGTATGGAGCAGGCGAAGGCGGCGCTCATAATAAGCGAAAACGCGCAGGAGCTTGCCGACAGCATTTATCAGCAGCTTGGCAGGACCTGCACCTTCATTTCCGCCGAGGGGCTCGTCTCCGGCAGCGGCAAGACCGTGCTGTACTGCGTCATAACGCGAGTTGAGGTAAACCAGCTCAAGCGTATCATAAGAAAGGCGGACATAAGCGCCTTCGTGACCATCTCCGAGGTCTCCGAGATCATCGGAAATCACATTAAAAACAGCAGCGCTATTGACGAAAAGGACGCAAAACGGTAATATATTTAAAAACCGCCATGCTTCGGAGGGTAGGAAAATGGACAATCGAAAAAGCAAGGAAAACTACTATCTCGACATTGCCGACGCAGTTTTGCAGCGCTCGACCTGCCTGAGGAGAATGTACGGTGCGATAATAGTCAGAAACGACGAGATAATCTCCACCGGCTATAACGGTGCGCCGCGCGGCAGGATAAACTGCACCGACGCGGGCCGCTGCGCGAGAGTCGAGATGAAGATACCCTCCGGCGAAAGATACGAGCTGTGCCGCAGCGTCCATGCCGAGGCAAACGCGATAATCTCCGCGTCAAGGCGCGACATGATAGGCTCGACGCTCTACCTCGTAGGGCGCGACGCGCAGACGGGCGAGCTTTTAAAAAACGCAACGAGCTGCTCTATGTGCCGCCGTCAGGTCATTAACGCCGGCATCGAAAGGGTCATCATCCGCACAGGCGAGAGCGAATTCAGCGTCGTCAGCGTGGACGAATGGATAAAAAACGACGACTCCCTGTTCTGGACGGAATAAAAAGAGGACTGCATAGCAGTCCTTTTTTATTTGTTTATTTGTTCAGTTTTTTCTCAAGCCATTTCGACGGATTCGACTCGATGTACTCCCATGTTTCCTTATAGTCGCTTTCGCTTCGGATAATGTGGTCATAAAACGATTTTTGCCACACGCCGGCACCGAGCTTTTTGCTCACTCTGCCCTTTAGCTGCTGCACTACCGTCGAGACTGTAGGGGCGAGCATTGCTCGCCCGCTCTCGTCGCAGTCTATCCTCAGCAGAATGTGAACATGGTCGGGCATTATAGAATAATTGTCTATGCTTACAGCAGGATAGGAGACAGGTATAGTATCTATCTCACGCCTGACCGCCTCTCCCGCGGGACTGAGCCGCGCTTGCGGGCGAGCATTGCTCGCCCATACGGCCTCCCAGAAGATCTCGCGGCGATCGTAAGTACAGAGCGTGACAAAATATACTCCCGGCTGACTGTAATCATAATCGGGGAGTCTGCCGCCTTTTCGCACGGGTCTTTCCATAGTCTTATCCGATTGCGTCGGATTTATAGACGAACACGACGGTGGAGGTCATTTTATCGGTGCGGCTGGTGAAGATATCGTAGCCGTTGCCGAAATCGACCCACGCCTGCATACGCTCGGACAGCTTCTGCTTCTGCGCCTCGGTGAGCGCGTCGATGCTGATGCTGTTTTCGAGCTTGTCGGCAAGGCTGAGCATCTTGCTCAGCCCCTCGCTGTCAAGCATGCCGCTCATGCGCTCAAGCATTTTTTGGCTCTCGCGCAGGACCGAAACGAGCGATTTGAGCTCGGCAATGATATTCGGCAGGTTGTCCAGAGATTTCTTCACCTCCGGCGACGAGAGATCCTTGTTAAGGCTCTCGAACAGCGGCGCCATGTCCATGTAATCGCGCGCAAACTGCGCAAGAGCACCGATGTTATTGTCGAATTTGCTCAGAAGCTCAAGCAGTTCGGACAGGTGCGTGAACTCGGCAAAGGATTGCAGGCGCTCGGTGTCTATCTTCTCCATATCCGCAAGCAGCTTTTCGAGCTTTGCGAGGTTTCCCTCGGTTATATACTTATCCAGCACCTCGAGCAGCGCCTTATTCTCCTGATACAGCTTCGCCGTCCTGCCGACCGCGGCAATGAGCTGCTCGACCTGCTGCGCATCGCCGTAGAGCATCTGCACGAGCTCATTTATATTGAGCGCGGAGAAGGTGCTCATAAGCCCCTGAATGTCCGCGAGCATACCCTTAACGCTCTCCGTGCCGAGCTTAATGTCGTCCGGACCGAGCGAGCTTACAGATGAAAACGGCACCGCGACAAACATCATGTTGCCGAGCTTAAAGTCCTTCGCCTGCGCGGTGAGGGTATATTCGCTGCCGCCGAGCGTCGTGCCGAGGGCTATGCCGAGCTCCGTAAGACCGAGGCTTTCGTTCATGCCCGGCACTCCGGCAAAGAAAACGAGCTGCCGCGTGCCGTCGCTCAAAAGCACGCCGTCGGGAGTTTCGACCTCGGTGAAAACGTCATCGGGCAGTATCATTCCGCACAGAAACAGCATCGGGCAGGATATCTCATAGCCCGCGGCGGAGGTCTTGAGCGCGGACTCGGCTCTTATCGTTATACCGACCTCGCCGCTTTTTCCGGCAAGCTGCGCGCCCTTTATCTCCTTTCCGTCGAGCGTATAGCTGACGGAAATCTTCATGGGCGGCAAGTCGCTGCTCGTGCCGGAGTAGTAAAGATCCGTGGAGTCCATGTCCCAATAAAGCCGCTCGCCGTCTCTTACGGGCTCTGCAAAGGTCTTGACGTCGCGGATATCCTCAAGATTTGTCTTATCCTCGATGCGCACCTGCGGCATATCGGTGTGCAGCCTGTCGGTGACGCTGACCTTCTTGACCTCGCCGTCGGGAGTGACGTTAATATACACCGTTTCCTCCTTATTGACTGCGGCGTCGGAATTGAGCTCATACTCCGTTCTCGGCGTGGGCTCGGGCGTGGACGCGGGAGCCTCGTCCCCGCCCTTTTTCCCGCAGCCCGACAACAGCGACAGCAGCATGGCAAGGCTCAGCGCAAGGCATATCGGTCGTTTCGTTTTCATGGTTTTTTCAGCCTCCATCCGGGGGTGGTTTTTGCTATCAGCCCCTCGCACACGCACAGCACGGGCGCGAGCAGGAATATGATGACGATTTCGCTTATTATCGCGCCGCGCGCAAGCAGGGCGCACATTCCGCGCACGATGTAAATATCGCAGACCATATATACGCCGAAGGTCGCGGCGAAGAACACGCCCGCGCTTTGGAAAATGGACTGCTGCGCGGCGGAGACGGCCTTGAGCATGGCCTCCTCACGCGGAAGATATTGCAGCTCCTCACGAAAACGCGTCGTGAGCAGTATCGCATAGTCTACCGTTGCGCCGAGCTGGACGCAGTTCACGACCGTGGGATCGACAAAGGACGCGACCGTGCCGAGCATGGCCGTTATAGACAGGTTTATCCATATTGCAAGCTCTATCGACAGAACCAGCACGACAGGCAGCGTGGGCGACTTAAAGCATATCGCAATGAGTATGAATATTGCGGCGATGGACAGTATCGCCGTGACGGCAAAGTCGCGGTCGGTCGTGTCGATAAGCCCCTGCGTTATCGCGCCCTCGCCGGTGATATACGCCTCGGGGTCATACGACTTGACGACGGCGTCCATTTCGTGCAGAAGCTCCGTCAGCTCCGGCGTCGTCGCGCCGTATTCGGAGTTTACCATCATGAGCTGCTTTCCGTCCTGCTTGCACAGCGAGAGTATCTCGTCGGGCAGGATATCGTCAGGCACAGCCGAGCCGACGATCGAGTTATACGCCAAAAGCGAGCTCACTCCGTCAAGCCGCTCGAGCTTCTTCTCCATCTCGATGACCTTCTGCGCGGGCATGGAGTCGTCGATTATTATAAACTGCGTGCACGCCATGCCGAAATCCGTCTTGAGCTTTGAAAGCCCCTCCATCGAGGTCAGATACTCCGGCAGCGCCTTGTCCATGCTGTAATACATCTTTATATCCTTCTGAACAAGATACGCCGGCGCGAGCATGAGAAGAAACAGCAGCGCAAAGGCTTTTTTGTGGCGCAGCGTGAATTTATTGAGCCGCGTGAAGTTCGGAACGAAGCTGCGGTGGCGGTATTTTATTATCTGTTTTTCAAAGATGAGAACGACGGACGGCAGAATGAAAATGACCGTCAGTATTCCGAAAACGACGCCCTTTGCCATGACAAAGCCGATGTCAAAGCCGAGGCCGAGCTTCATAAAGCACAGAGCGAGAAAGCCGAACACCGTCGTGAGCGAGCTGCCCATGAGCGCGGTGAAGGAATTTGCGACAGCCTCCGCCATTGCCTCCTCACGCGTTTCAAAGCGCGGCTTTTCCTCGGCGTAGCGGTCGATGAGGAAAATGGAATAGTCCATCGTGACGCCGAGCTGCAAGACCGCCGCGACGCATTGGGTGATAAACGATATCTGCCCCATGAAGATGTTCGTGCCCATGTTATAAAGCACCGCGAGCCCCAGCGAAAAGATAACAATGAGCGGCTGAAACCACGATTCCATGAGCGCACTCATGATAATGAGCGCCAGAACGACCGCAACCGTTATATAAAGCGGCGCCTGCGTTTCGGCAAGATAACGCGTGTCGTCAACAACCACCGACAGCCCGCTCATAAATTCTCCCTTGCTCAAAAGCTCCTTGATCTGCGCGATCGCCTTGAGCTGACTGTCGTCAGAGCCCGTGTTGTCATAGCGCACGAGCATCATCGTCTTGCTACCGTCGGCGCTGTAAAATATATTCCGCAGCGTGTCGGGCAGAATATCCGCGGGTATGCCGATGTCGGCGATGGTGTCCACCCAAATGACCGAGGAGACGCCATCGACGGTGAGTATTTTATTTTTAAGCGCAAGTGTCTGCTTCGGCTGCATATTCTCGGTTATGACGATGGATATGCCCGCCGTATTGAAGGTCTCGTCGAGCACCTGCTCGCCCTGCACCGCCTCAAGCTCATCCGGCAGGTACGAGAGAATGTCATAGTTGACCTTCGTGCCGACAAAGCCGAGGAAGGCGGGGATAAGCAGCAAAAGTGCCGCCAAAAGCACCGTTTTCGGGTGCTTTGCCTCCCAAAGTGCGATTTTTCTCAAATGCGCCGCTCCTTGTGTGTTATTTGATGCAGCTATTCGCATCAGACGTTATAATACATTAAGTTTTCCCATTTTTCAACCGAAGCGCACATTCTTTTACTCTTGCTTAATCTCATTGTTATTGATATACTTTAACCGAATAAGGAGTGATGAATATGGCAGGAGATAAATTCAAGGGGCTTCGTGAGTTTATAAATCAGTTCGGCGATGCGACCGTGTGCAGCAAGGCAGTGCGCCCTGCAAGCGGCAAGACCGTTTGGGTGTTCGGGCGCAGCGAGGACTGCGACTTCGTGTACCCGCTGCCGAAGGCATCGCGCAGGCATTTTGAGATCGAGCTGTGCGACGACCACTATTATATTCAGGACCTCGGCTCTACAAACGGAACGTATCTCAACGGCCGCAGGCTTGAGCGCAAGGAGCGCATATTCTCCGGCGATGTCATCACCATGGGCGGCAAGGACATCGTCTTTACGAGCGACCTTTTGTTTTGAATATCCGGAAAACTTAAAGACTCCGAACTTCAATC